>NZ_JAHABE010000002.1:0-242830 GCF_018376515.1 Veillonella sp. oral taxon 158
GGCGGTATCCCGGGTTCGATTCCCGGACGGGTCACCACATGGACGATTAGCTCAGCTGGGAGAGCGCCTGCCTTACAAGCAGGATGTCGGCAGTTCGATTCTGTCATCGTCCACCAGACCAAAGGAGCAAGCATACTGCTTGCTTCTTTTTTTTGTATATGTGATATAATAGTACCAGTTGTTTTGTTTGTAATTTTAAATTGTGATTTTAAAAGAGTTTTATTAAGAGGAGGAATTATGTTTCGTAACTTCGGACTCTGTAAACGTCCCCTACTTGCAGTACTAGGTGTACTACTTGCATCTACATTAGCATCAGCTAATGCTGCTACAATTGATATGAGTCAATTAACTTCTAACGGAGCTAAACCTGTCGTAATTAGTTCTACGGCAGCCAACCAAAATAGTGCTGCACCTATCGTAAATATCGAAACCAATACTCAGCCAACTACAAAGGTGGCAAATACACCTGTATCTACACCAATTTCTGTCACTCCAGAAAAGGCGACTATTAATCCGTCTAACGCTAATTATGATGGCCATTTAGAGAACTTCCCTAGCCGTAAAGTAACGATCGTTGTACCAGCTAAATTACGCAATGAAAATACAGCGCAATTTGGTCATTATATGACAGATCGCTTGTCTAATACGCTTAAATATCCGTATTATGATACGGCTATTGTAAGTACTAATACACCAACTGCACAAATCAGAGCTGTTGACCTTGCTCAAATTGCAGCGGCACAAAATTCTGAAATTGTTATTATGCCAGTACCATTACAAGACATCTATGTACAAGTTAATGGTATTAATAGTCCATATGCATATAACGATGAAGATCGTGAAATCTACATTACTGCAAAAGTGAATGCATTATTGTACTACTACGATGTAAACGACAAGGTTGTTCACACTGTTCGTACAGGCTTCAACCAAACTGATGATTCTTTGACTATGCCAACACATAAGGCTGTTTGGAACAAAGTTATGACAGTATTACTTGATAAATTGCCATATAAACGCATTCCGACAGACCGTGACCGTTACCAAGCACCTGGTATTAACTCTGAAACACCAGTTGTACTTGATTTCCAAGTAGAACAACCTAGAAATACAGCGTACTCCTTAAAAGGCGTTAGCGTATTATAATGAACAAATAATTTAATAACACCTAAATACGCACTAACACGTAAAATACGTACAAGAAAAGGCTAGCCCCTCGGCTAGCCTTTTGTCTTATAGTTGTTTAGTTACATGCAAACGCAATAAAGCACGTTGCAATGCCGCTTCTGCTCGCTCTACATCAATATCAGGTGTAGGATTAGCCAAACGGCCTTCAGCACGCTCTTTGGCACGCTGAGCACGATCCACATCAATAGATTCTGGATCTTGGCAATCTGGTGTTACAATACTCACCTTATTATGTTCGATTTCACAGAAACCACCAAATACAGCAAGTTCACGAGATGTTCCATCTGGTTGATCAATGCGTAAAGGCGCTAAGTCTAATGCAATAATCATAGGTGCATGATTTGGCAAGATACCAAAAGCACCGTCGATAGCCTTGCCTACGAAAAAAGTAGACTGACCTTCGAATACGACTGCATCAGGTGTGATGATCTGTAGGGACATAGGTTCCGCCATGGATTATTCCCCCTTCTCTTGCATTTCCTTTGCTTTTTGAACGGCTTCATCAATGGTACCAACCATGTAGAATGCGCCTTCTGGCAAATCATCATGTTTACCATCAAGGATTTCTCTAAAGCCTCTCAATGTTTCGGACAATGGTACGTATTTACCAGGAGAACCAGTAAATACTTCAGCTACGAAGAACGGTTGACTCAAGAAACGTTGAATCTTACGTGCACGAGATACAGTCAATTTATCTTCGTCAGACAATTCTTCCATACCAAGGATTGCGATAATATCTTGAAGATCTTTATATTTTTGCAATACTTCTTGCACGCCACGCGCTACTTCATAGTGTTCTTCACCAAGTACATGTGGGTCCAAAATACGGCTTGTAGAATCTAACGGATCTACCGCTGGATAGATACCAAGTTCCGCAATGGAACGAGACAATACTGTTGTCGCATCCAAGTGAGCAAATGTCGCCGCTGGAGCAGGGTCAGTTAAGTCATCGGCAGGTACGTATACAGCTTGTACAGAAGTAATAGAACCTTCTTTTGTAGATGTAATACGTTCTTGTAATGCCCCTACGTCATTAGCCAATGTAGGTTGGTAACCTACGGCGGATGGCATACGACCTAAGAGGGCAGATACTTCAGAGCCTGCTTGGATAAAGCGGAAAATGTTATCGATGAACAAGAGCACGTCTTGTTTCTTCACATCACGGAAGTATTCAGCCATTGTAAGGCCTGTAAGACCTACGCGCATACGAGCCCCTGGTGGCTCATTCATTTGGCCATATACGAGGGCTGTTTTATTGATAACGCCGGACTCTTTCATTTCGTTCCACAAGTCATTACCTTCACGAGTCCGTTCGCCTACACCGGAGAATACGGAATAACCACCGTGCTCTGTAGCAACATTGTGAATCAATTCCATGATTAATACGGTTTTACCTACACCGGCACCACCGAAAAGACCGATTTTACCACCTTTTACGTATGGAGCAATTAGGTCAACGACCTTAATACCTGTTTCCAAGATTTGTGTATCTGGAGAAAGGTCATCAAATTTAGGTGCTGGACGGTGAATCGGCCATTTTTCATCAGCTGCAACTGGAGCTGGATCATGGTCTACAGTTTCACCAAGTACGTTAAAGATACGGCCCAATACGCCTTCCCCTACAGGGACGGAAATAGGATTGCCAGTATCTTCCGCTTCCATATTACGTGTCATACCGTCAGTAGAGCTCATCGCAACGCAACGAACTGTGTCGTCACCTAAATGTTGCATAACCTCTACTACGATTTTTTGTCTATCGTGTGCTTTATGGTCATGGTAGATGTGGATGGCGTTGTAGATGGCTGGCAAATGACCAGCATCGAAGCGCACGTCTACAACTGGGCCGATGACCTGCACAACTTTACCAATATTATTACTCATCGACAGATGTCTCCTTATTTATTGCAAGGCATTAGCGCCACCAACGATTTCAGAAATTTCGTTTGTAATACTAGATTGACGCAACTTGTTATATTCAAGGCCTAAGGACTCAATGAGTTCCCCTGCATTATCTGTAGCAGATGTCATGGCAGTCATACGAGCACCTAATTCACTAGCTGCAGATTGCAACAATCCATTATAAACAGTAATTTCTAAATATTTTGGTAGCAACGCCTCCAAGACAGATACAGCAGATGGCATGAAATCATACTCTTCGCCCTTTACCTCATCTTGTGGTTGCTCTATCGGCAACAAGCGCTCAGCCTGTGCAATTTGCGTCATAGAATTTACAAAACGTGTATAGATCATGATGACTTCGTCAACTTCATGACGTTCATATAATGAAAGTGCTTCATGCATGATGGCACGAGCATGTTCATAGGAAGGTTTATCGGAGAAGCCCGCATAAGACTTATCGATATGAATACCTCTGGATTTCATACTGTCTCTAGGTTTTCTACCCGCCGTAATTACACGGTATGTACTAGGATCTTTGCCTTTTAATTCTTCCATAGCAAACTTAAGTACATTAGACGAGAATGCCCCAGCAAGACCTTTATCCGCACCAACTACAATATAGCAAGTACGTTCAACAGGTCGAACATCTAAAAGAGGACTTTCAAAGCCTTCTAAATCACTATTAGACATATGACGCAAGATTTGCCCAATCTTTTCTGCGTAAGGACGCGTAGCTTCCGCTTTTGTTTGTGCCCTACGAAGACGAGCAGAGGCTACCATCTTCATCGCTTTAGTAATTTGTTGCGTATTGGTAACACTTTTTATGCGTTTTCGCAAATCTTGTGCACTAGCCATACATTACGCCTCCTTACGAGACACTAATGTATGAGTAGAACCAAATGCTTCTACACATTCTGGGATTGCTTGTTTCAATAGATTTTCAGTTTCGTCCTCGATTTTCTTGGACGTTTCAATATTTGTGATAATTTCAGGATAGTTAGCTTTCACATAACGCAACAATTCCGCTTCGAATGCCAATACATCCTCAACTTGAATGTCTGCTAAATAGCCTTTTGTACCAGCATAGAGGTTAATAACCATTTCAGCTACGCTCATTGGCTCATATTGACCTTGTTTCAACATTTCAGTTAAACGTTGACCACGATCAAGTTGAGCACGTGTAGCCGCATCAAGGTCGGAACCGAACTGAGCAAAGGCAGCCAACTCACGATATTGAGCAAGGTCCAAACGCAATTGGCCCGCTACTTGTTTCATCGCTTTCGTTTGCGCACTACCACCTACACGGGATACGGACAAGCCTACGTCAACAGCTGGACGAATACCAGAGTAGAACATATCTGTACCCAAGAAAATTTGACCATCCGTGATGGAGATTACGTTTGTTGGGATGTATGCAGATACGTCACCCGCTTGTGTTTCGATAATAGGCAACGCTGTAATGGAACCGCCACCAAGTTCAGGTGAAAGTTTCGCAGCGCGCTCTAATAGACGGCTGTGTAAGTAGAATACGTCGCCTGGATACGCTTCACGCCCTGGTGGACGGCGTAACAATAGGGACATAGCACGGTATGCAGCCGCTTGTTTTGTTAAGTCATCATATACGCATAATACGTGTTTGCCTTGGTACATGAAGTATTCACCCATGGCAACACCAGCGTAAGGAGCGATATATTGAAGAGGTGCACCAGTAGATGCACTAGCAGATACTACGATTGTATACTCCATAGCGCCTGCTTCTTCAAGCTTTTGTACTACACGAGCAACAGTAGATTCTTTTTGACCAATGGCTACATAAATACAAATAACATCTTTGCCTTTTTGGTTCAAAATAGTATCTAATGCAATCGCAGTTTTACCAGTACCACGGTCACCAATGATAAGTTCACGTTGACCACGGCCGATTGGTACCATCGCATCAATCGCTTTAAGACCTGTTTGTAAAGGTTCGTTTACAGATTGACGATCCGCAATACCAGGTGCTGGATGTTCCACAGGACGGCGTTCTGTAGCTTGGATAGCACCCTTACCATCAAGAGGTTGCCCAAGAGGGTTTACTACGCGGCCAATCAAGGCATCCCCTGCAGGAACGTCCATAATTTTGCCAGTACGGCGTACTTGGTCGCCTTCTTTAATCAAGAAGTCATCACCTAATAGTACGGCACCAACATTATCTAATTCTAAGTTCAAAACCAAGCCATATACGCCGTGAGGCAATTCTAACAACTCACCTGCCATGGCTCTTTCAAGACCATAAATATGGGCGATGCCATCCCCTACGTCGAGAACAGTACCCACGTCATCGACATTGAGGTCAACATCATAGTCCTGAATCTGCTGTTTGATTATAGCAGTGATTTCTTCAGGCTTCATTTTCATATATACCCATTCACCCCTATCTAATAGAGTTCGTTCTTAATAAAGATTTTTCTAATTCTTCTAAACGGCGAGCTACAGAGCCATCAATGCGTTTATCCCCTACTTGGATAATAATACCACCCATAATGGATGGATCTTGACGCACGGATAAGATGACATCTTTTCCTGTAACCTCTCTTAGTTTAGCTTGTACAGATGCTTCTACATCAGCTGTGATTGGTTCTGCCACAGTTACAGTAGCTTCCAAAATACCACGAGCTTCACGTGATTTTTGAATAAACGCTGCAATAGCTTCCGCTATATAGCGATGACGTCCACGTTTAATCATCACATAGATAAAGTGTAGAGCCACTTTGTCGATACTAGATTCAAAGATTCTACCAACAAGTTTAATCTTCGCATCTTCAGTAACGATTGGATTTTCAAGGAATGAACGAAGTTCAGGCTGTTCTGCCATAACGGAAGCTACATAGCCTAATTGCTCCTCCATGAGTTCCAAATTATTTTGTTCTTGAGCTAATTCAAACATAGCCGAACCATATTTATCTGCTACAATTTCTATGCTCATCGTATCACAACCCTATCGTTTTACTATCAAGTTGACGAATAGCGTCTTCGATCAATTTTGTATTAGTTTCGCTGTTCATATCTTTAGCAACAACTTTACCAGCCATAGCTACAGATAAGGAAACAACTTCATTGCGCAAGCTGTTCATAGCGCGATCGCGTTCAATAGCGATATCTTGACGAGCACGATTTTTTTCTTGTTCAATTTGTTCACGTGCTGTCGCTAATTGTTCGCGTGTTGTATGTTCTGCTTCTTGAACTGCTTTTTCAACAATTTGTTGTGCTTCTTGACGTGCTTTAGCAATTTGAGCAGCATAATCAGCTTTAAAGCCCTCTGCCTCTACACGAGCTTTTTCTGCAGCTTCTAAGTCTTTAGCAATTCGTTCTTTACGTTCTGTCATCATAGCCAATAATGGTTTATATGCAAAACGAGCTAATAGCCAAACTAATATAAAAAAGTTCAACATTTGAGCAAGAATCGTTCCAAGGCTTAAGTCAACCAAGGTTATTCCTCCTCGTTATTATCTGAATAACAAAATAAATGCTACTACTACACCGATGATAGGCATCGCTTCAATCAAACCAATCGCTACGAACATAGTAGACATCAATTGACCACGCAATTCAGGTTGACGCGTAATACCTTCAATTACTTTGCTAGATACAAGACCGTCACCGATACCTGCACCAATGGCACCACAACCTACTGCGATTGCTGCTGCTAATGCGAATAAACCTTGAGCTTCCATAATATACCCTCCGTAAAAAATTAATGTTCCTCACTAAGAGCCATCCCCAAGTAGGAGGCAGTAAGAACGGTAAAAATAAAGGCTTGAATAATGCCGATAAACAAACTAAAAGCAATCCATACCCATGGTACCGGCACAAACCAAGGCAAATTGTACAATACTTCTAAGAGAATTTCACCAGCTACGATATTGCCGAATAGACGGAAAGCAAGTGTAACTGGTTTTGCAATTTCTTCAAAGATATTAAGGATTAACAAAGCCTTATATGGTTGAACAAAATGATTGAAATAGGATAAGCCTTTAACTTTAATCCCCATAACCCATACCACTAATGTGCTACATAGAGCTAATGCAATTGTAGTATTAATATCGGATGTTGGTGATGTTAAAGCCTTAAACGTTGGCATTAAGCCCAGTTCGTTTCCTACAAAAATAAATAAGAAAAACGTAAATAACAAGGAACTCACCATCGGCCAATGACGACCTAAGTTCGGAGCTAATTGCCCCTCTAAGCCTTCCAATATAGATTCAACTATATTTTGCAAGCCTACAGGCACCAATTTTCGTCCCCGGGTGGCTAGTACTGTTATCAGTATTACAATAGCCATAGTAACCCATGTAGCAATTAAAGTATCCAAATTAAATGTCAACCCTAACCACTGCACGACTTCATGGTGTCCCGCATGTAATTCCACGTTCTCAACCCCTTCCATAGACATAATAAAGAACTAATATATTTACAATAAATATAAATATAATATATATGTATCATCATACATCGTTATAGATATATAATCAACAGTTGAAAGGTAAACAATTCTAATTACTCATAAATGTATTGTGTATAATGCATTATTGGAATATATCTATAATTTAACACATCATTAGATTAGAAATGTCGACTAAGCCACCAGTAAACAACATATAATGCGGGCTGAATAAGTGCCACACCAACAAACATGCTAATAGCCTCTATACCGGGAATCTTTAATCCTAAGACTACTAATGAACCTACTAACATAAGACGCCATATCATCTGTCTACGAGCTTTACGAACGGCTTTGTAAGGATCCCCGGATACAATGGATTGACCATGCAAAGCTAAACTTAGCAAGTAGAGTACCATTATAAAAATCCCCCAAAACCATCCCCATAGATACTGTTCTAGGCCACATAAAACTTGTATTATACCGCCTAAAAAGGCAATAAAAAAACAAGTCAGCAGCACACGCACTATGAATTTTACATATTGATTCATATATACCTCACTACTTAACTTGTTTGTATAACATATAAAAACCTGTTATAGCTCCAATAAGACCAAATACAATCATACATAACGGTTCAGTTCTAAACCAACTATCCAGTGTATATCCAATCCAAATGAAACCACCTATACAGAAAGCGAGTGTGAGCCCCGCTGATGTTGCCATAGCGAGGGCTTTCACAAGATCCTTATCCATATTATTTACCAAATCGTTCAGGACGATTAGGATCGCCTAAGAACTCATGGCGCAACGCTTGGATGATGCGTTCAGATGCTTTGCCGTCACCGTAAGGGTTAACGGAGTTAGACATCAATTTATAAGCTGCTGTATTGCTCAACAATTCATGAGCCGCTGCATGTACTGCATCTTTATCAGTACCTACTAGGCGAACTGTACCAGCTTCAACAGCTTCAGGGCGTTCTGTTGTATCGCGCAATACGAGAACCGGTTTACCAAGGGCTGGCGCTTCCTCTTGAATCCCACCAGAATCAGTAAGAATCAAATAAGATTTAGCCATTAAGTTCGCAAATGGTTCATAATCAAGTGGATCGATTAAGGTAACACGTTCTACAGAACCGAGTTCCTCTTGCACCACTTGGCGAACCTTAGGATTCTTATGTACAGGGAACACAACTTGAATATCTTCAAATTCATTAATTAAATCGCGAATAGCTTGATATACGTGGCGCATAGGCTCACCCAAGTTTTCACGGCGATGTGTAGTAACAAGAACTGTACGTTTTTCAGGATCCAGGCCATTAATAGCCGCATCGTCGAATACATAATTATCTTGTACCGTTGTATCAAGTGCATCTATAACAGTATTGCCTGTTACATATAAATGTTCTGTATTGATATTTTCTTTTTTAAGATTGCTTTCAGAGCTAGAAGTCGGTGCAAAATGATAGGTCGCAATAGAACCAGTCAATTTACGGTTCATTTCTTCTGGGAACGGAGAGTAAATATCACCGGTACGAAGGCCCGCTTCTACATGGCCTACAGGAATCTCTTGATAGAAAGACGCCAAAGCACCTGCAAAGGTAGTTGTAGTATCACCATGAACGAGTACTACATCAGGTTTTGCTTCTTCTAGTACATCCTTAAGACCTAACAAGGCACGATTTGTCACATCGTACAAGGTTTGGCCTTGGCTCATAATATTTAAGTCGTAATCTGGGGTAATATTAAACAAGTTTAGTACTTGGTCGAGCATATCGCGATGTTGCGCCGTAACGGTTACAATCGGTTCCATATCTGGTGCTGCTTCTAATGCTTTCACAAGAGGAGCCATCTTGATAGCCTCAGGTCTTGTACCAAAGATTGTCATAACTTTTAACATAGTTGCCTCCAACATAGTAGGATAGAAAAAATGGGGCGCCAAGCGCCCCACATATGGTTATTCCTTATGGGAACCCTCTGATTCCTCTAAAGCTTTTGCCAATTCTTCACGATCAAAGGAAATAGTTTCATCTGAATCGCTGCGTTCAATTGTAGGACGCGGTAGTGGATGTCCAGCCGCATCACTATGAGTAATAACCCCAAGACGACGAGCCACAAAAATACTACCTAAGAAAATAACGAGTACCAATGCGATGCCAATCCATGCATTGACCTCAGCTACGATGACGGATACGCCACCGAAAAGAGCTGTTACAGCATACATCATCAGTACAGCTTGCTTTTGAGTTAAACCTTGCGCTAATAAACGATGATGCACATGGCCTTTATCAGGTTTGAAAATTGGACGACCGCTAATTTTACGGCGTACAATAGCAAATAATGTATCCAGAATTGGTAGACCTAATACGATAGCTGGCACTACTAATGCAATGGTAGCGGCCGTTTTAACGGCGCCCATAACAGAAATAGCCGCCAAGGTATAGCCAAGGAGCATAGAGCCCGTATCACCCATGAAAATTTTCGCTGGGTTAAAGTTATACCGCAAGAACCCTACTGTTGCACCTGCAAGTGCAAGAGATATACATGCTAAGTCAGTTTGGCCAAGTTGTAATGTCATAGCGCAAACAGCAATACAAGCAATGAAGGAAATCCCTGCTGCCAACCCATCAAGGCCATCAATAAGGTTTACGATATTCGTAAAGCCTACAATCCAGAAGATCGTCAATGGAGCTGCCCAATATTTAAGGTATACTACACCACCCCAAGGAAGGTTGATAAAATCTACACGAATATCATAAGCTACCAAAATAGCGGCTGCTATGATTTGGCCCATTAACTTAGTTTTTGGCTCAATCTGTTTAATATCATCCCAAATGCCTACAAGCACCAGAATAACAGTACCAAGTACAAAGCCAAATAGTTTATGATCATGCGGAATAGATCCATTAAAGAGGACCGATCCTACATAACCGAGAAAGATTGCTAACCCACCAAGTCGTGGAATAGCACCATGATGCACCTTTCGGGCATCAGGTTTATCTATTGCCCCTACAGCAACGGCAAAGCGTTTTACCAAAGGGGTTAGTGCAAAGGTTATGATGAGCGCTAGAGCAAAGGCCCATACATAATCGAGCACATAATCACTCATAAGATACCTCCAACAACTAGGTTGAAAAACGAGATTAGTTCGTTAAGCTACGAATAGGTGCAGGAATACGACCACCGCGAGCGATGAACTCAGCTGCACTATACGGACTCACTTCAATAATTGGGGCATAACCTAATAGCCCACCAAACTCAACAACTTCTCCAACAGTTTTACCTGGTACAGGAATTACCCGAACTGCAGTTGTCTTATTATTAATCATACCGATAGCTGATTCATCTGCAATAATGGCAGAAATTGTATCAGCCGTTGTATCGCCAGGAATCGCGATCATATCAAGGCCTACAGAACATACACATGTCATAGCCTCTAATTTATCAAGTGTTAAACTACCACAAGATACGGCATCAATCATGCCCGCATCTTCAGATACAGGGATAAATGCACCACTGAGACCACCAACGTGAGAGGATGCCATAAGGCCGCCCTTTTTCACTGCATCATTCAATAATGCAAGTGCTGCCGTAGTACCGTGACAACCACAAGAGGACAAGCCCATTTCTTCAAGAACATGAGCTACCGAGTCGCCTACAGCTGGCGTTGGAGCCAAAGATAAATCAATAATACCAAATGGTTTATCAAGACGGCGAGATGCCTCTTGTGCTACCAATTGGCCTACACGAGTAATTTTGAAAGCAGTGCGTTTAATAGTTTCTGCTACAACGTCAAAGGATTGACCACGAACGGATTCAAGGGCATGTTTAACAACACCTGGGCCAGATACGCCTACAGAAATGGCGCTATCCCCTTCAGTGACACCGAAGAAGGCACCCGCCATAAATGGATTATCCTCAACAGGATTACAGAAAATAACTAGCTTAGCACAGCCAAGAGCATCATTATCCTTTGTTAGCTCAGCAGTTTTCTTAACGATGATACCCATGTCGCGCACTGCATCCATGTTGATACCAGTTTTAGTTGAACCTACTGCAACAGAGCTACATACGATATCCGTAGTTGCCAATGCTTCAGGAATAGAGTCAATTAAAATCCGGTCAGCTCGTGTAGCTCCCTTTGTTACAAGGGCAGAGAACCCGCCGATAAAGTTAACCCCTACGGCCTTTGCAGCGCGATCCATAGCTTCTGCTACAGGTACATAAGATGTTAAATCACTACCACCAGCCACTAGAGAAATTGGCGTTACAGAAATACGCTTGTTGATGATAGGAATACCGAACTCGCGCTCAATATCTTCACCTGTAGATACAAGGTGTTCTGCTTCTTTTGTAATGCGATCATAAATGCGATCACATAGCTCTTTACCAGAGCTAGATGCGCATTCTAACAAGCTAATCCCCATCGTAATAGTACGAACATCAAGCTTGTTATCATGAATCATCTGATTAGTTTCCAAAATATTGTCGATAGATAACATAGTGCCTCCTATCCTACACGGTGCATGCTCAAGAAAATATCTGCATGCTGTGCACGGATTTCAACACCAAGTTCTTTACCTTGTGCATTCAAAGCCTCTTGGATAGATGTAAGATTTTTCATATCTTCAGACTTTGTTTCACACATCATAATCATATTGAAAACGCCATCAAGAATGGTTTGATTAATAGACATAATATTTACACCGTGGTCAGCAAGTACTGTACTGACCCCAGCTATGATACCAACGCGGTCAACGCCGACAACGGTAACAACTAATTTCATAACATCACCTTTTCTAAGCACTACAAACTATATAGCCAATATAGGGTATTCAATAAACTATATTAATATATTATATCACATTTATTACTTTTAGACGGTGAAATCTTTATGAGGTTACACTTCGTCAGACAATGCGGCTGTAACAATTTCTTCACCCGCCGTTAAGAGTGCGATAAGACCTTTATCCCCTTTATAGCTTTCACCATAAATTTTATATAAGTCTTCAGTGCCAGAAGGACGAGCCACAAACCAACCGGTTTCGGTTTCTACACGAACGCCATCAATAGGCATATCCTTGTACAAGGACGTAGTGCGTACATTCGTAATAGCATCTCCATCGACCTCTGTAGCCGTAATAGAACTTGCATTTAACTGTTTCAACTTAGCCTTAGCTGCCTTCGTACAAGCCGCATCAATACGACCAAAACGAGGGTCTCCACAACCTTCGACAATATTGTTATACAATCTATCTACAGTAGCGCCCATGACAGCGTACATTTCCATGGCCAATAGAGCCATTACCATACCATCTTTATCGGTAGTCCATACGGTTCCGTCTTTTTTGAGGAATGATGCACCAGCAGATTCTTCGCCACCGATTCCAATTTCGCCATCAAATAATAAAGAGCTGAAATATTTAAAACCTACAGGTACTTCATAAACAGGAACATCTTTTACGACCGCCCATTTATCGATCATTGTGGTACAAACAACGGTTTTACCTACCCCTTTATCCTTCCAACCACGCGTTGTAAATAGATAATCTGCCGCAGTTACAAGGAATGCATTTGGAGAGGTAAGACCATCCGCACTAACGATACCATAGCGGTCATAGTCAGGATCATTACCTACGGCTAAATCATAGTTACCGATTTGCTTGATAACGTCGGCCATGGCATATTCAGAGGAGCAATCCATGCGAACCTTGCCATCATGGTCATACGTCATAAAGCTAAAGGTTGGATCGTACTCATCATTGATAATATCCATATTGAGATTATAACGCTCTTTAATAGCGCGCCAATAACCAAGACCACTACCGCCAAGAGCGTTTACAAGAACCTTCGGTTTAGCACATTGAATAGCTTCCATATTGATGATAGAAGATAATTCTTCAACATATAAACCTTTATAATCATATGGAACTTGTCGGTCTGGTTCAATATTATCGATACTAATCCGTTTGAACCCTTCTAATTCATAGTATGCACGCACATACTCATTAGCACGAGTTTCAATCCACTTTGTAACAAGGGTATCCGCAGGACCACCATTCGTCGCATTGTACTTGATGCCACCATTATCTGGAGGATTATGGGATGGTGTAATCACAATGCCATCCGCCTTATGATCGTGGCTTTCATTATAGCGAATAATCGCGCGAGACACAGATGGTGTGGGTACGAAATCCATATCCGCATCAACCATAGCCATCACGCCATTACCAGCGAGCACCTCTAGCACAGTTATTAGGGCAGGCTGAGACAATGCATGTGTATCTTGCCCAACAAAGAGCGGACCAGTAGCGCCAAATTGCCCACGGCCATCACAGATGGCCTGCGTAATAGCCGCTACATGTAAATCTGTGAAAGTACCATTTAAGGATGTACCACGATGGCCAGATGTACCAAAGGATACTAGTTGTGTCGGATCTGTAATATCCGGTGCATTATCAAAATAAGCATCCACAAGGGTTTGCACATCAATAATATCTTGTTCTTGTACAGGCGTACCTGCTAATTTGTGAGCCATAGGAACCTCCTAACCTCATCATGAGAGAATCTCTCTCGAATTATTAATTTTATATTTTTACAATCAGATACGAGTAATCTACAAAATGTATATAACATTCACCAAAACATTATATTTACACATAATTAATATAAGATGACAAAGAACAACAATTTCAATAAAATATTATTTATATTTGTTATTTTTTACTTCTTATAGCTGTTTTATTTATTATCAGTTACAGCAGCAGTAGCATCTTGAGCTATTGTGCCTTGTGCTTTCAACTGATTGGTTACCTCAGTTGGCAAAATAGGACGAGTAAAACCTTGACCGATAACCTCTTGAGCATCGGTAATCAAGATAAATACATTTGGATCTGCTTCTTCAATAACCTCTTTCAATTTGTTAACTTGTAACAGGTTAACCGCTACCATAACAATATTTTTTGGCGTTCGAGTATAGGCCCCAACACCTTCAATGATCGTTGCGCCACGACCTACCTTGTTGATGATACATTCGCAAACATCATCAGTACGATAGGTGATGATGAAAGCAACCTTTCGTTGGTTGAAACCGATTACAACCTTATTGGTAATAATAGTGTATACATACACACTAATAAGTGTTACCGCTACTGCTTCAAGACCGACAACGCCTACAGCAGCTAATAGAATGGCACAGTTGATGGCACTATTAATAGATCCCATTTGAAGGCCATAATATTTTCGAACGATAAGAGCAATTGGATCAAGACCACCTGTATTACCGCCTACACGGTAGACAATACCAAGACCTACACCAGTCGTAATACCGGCCATCATGGAACTCAGCAAGGGATCCTTAATAATCATGTCATACTGCAGGAAATCAAAGAGATCGATCATCCAAGATAACATGAGTGTCCCGTATAGCGTCTTTACTACGACACGCGTTCCAAGCCATTTCCAAGCAGCCCAGAATATAGGAATATTTAAAATCATATTCCAAGAACCCACGGATAATCCCGTTACATAATATAAAATCAAACCGACCCCACTAATACCAGTACTAACTAGTTTATGGGGCAATACAAAAGCATCAATACCGGCACCAAATATGGCACATCCAACGACGACCATAAGGCATTGATACACAACATCTTTATACTTGGCGAACATAGCTCCCTCCAAATTGCCATTTCACTATAAATATTCTATAATGAACTAACTAAACTATACGCTATTTACAATACTGTTAAGAATTGAACAACATGTGTATACAAAATCATCATAAACCACTTAATGGTTATTTTCAATCACTTTATAACAGTATAAAATAAACATATAAACTGCATATATTATGTACATTATGAACGAGGCTATTATGAGTAAAAGTTTTGAGCAACTCGGTTGCAGTAAAATCAACATCGGTCTGGCTATTACAGGTAAGCGTGACGACGGCTACCACGATATCGATTCCATTTTCCAATCCATTCGTCTTAGCGACTCTATTTATTTTGCTAAACACCATTCCGTAGTGTTTTCTGGAGGTGCTCCAGAGTTGCCAGACTATATGCAAAAACTGGTAACCTACGACGAAGACAATTTAGCGCTCAAAGCGTTGCGCGCAGTACAAGCCTATACAGGTTGTAAGGCAGGTGCTGCCATTCATTTATTAAAACGCATTCCTATTCAAGCAGGTCTCGGCGGTGGCAGTGCAGATGCAGCAGCCATGCTATTAGGACTCAATCGCTTCTGGGACTTACGCCTCACTCAAGAGGAGCTGTTAAAAATCGGTGCCACCCTCGGCTCTGACGTACCATTTCTATTGCAAGGTGGTACAGCACGCGGCACAGGTCGCGGCGAAATACTAACCTATAAACAATCGCCAGACCCGCACTGGTTATTACTCGTTAAACCAAAGGTATCTGTTTCTACAGCAGCTGCTTATGGTCGCTTTAACGGTAAATCAGAAGCCACTAAGGAAACAATTGATACTGTATTAAGACACGTTGAAAACAACGACTTGACATCTGCTTTCACTAGTAGCGCCAATACCTTTGAAGAACTATTATTCCCAGATCACGAAGAACTTGTAATCTGTAAAGAGTTCTTTACAAGCCGTGGATACCCAACCATCATGACTGGCAGCGGTCCTACGATGGTAGTATTACTTAATAAACCAATGGAGGCATTGCAGCTCCAAGAGGAAATTAAAGTAGCTGGCCACGATTGGCTTTCCCTCATTACTAAAACATGTACACAGGAGGACTTACCATGACAAAACGTTTACAACCTATACGACTCGATGCGTATAAACCACTGAGAGAAGTTGTAAGTGAAACATTGCGTCAAGCCATCCAAGATGGAATATTAAAGCCTGGTGAACGTCTCATGGAAATCCCTCTCGCTGAAGAGTTGGGCGTGAGCCGCACACCGATTCGCGAAGCCATTCGTAAATTAGAACTAGAAGGCTTTGTCGTTATGATTCCTCGTCGTGGTACTTACGTTGCCAATATTTCTTTAAAAGATATTACCCAAGTATTTGAAATTCGATCAGCCCTCGAAGAATTAGCCGCAGGTCTTGCAGCAGAACGCATCACCGAAGAAGAAATTGAAACCTTGGAAAGAATGCTCGTGGAAATCGGCGACCACATGGAAAATAAAGACATGGATTCCGTCGTAGCTGCGGATGTAGAGTTCCACGAAGTGCTATACCGCGCATCTCGTAACGAACGATTAGCGGACATCGTCCACAACTTACGTGAACAAACCTACCGCTTCCGTAGTTTCTCTATGAACCAACCTGGTCGACTTAGAAAAACTTGGGAAGAACATCGTCAACTCGTAGAGGCTATCGCTTCTCATAATGCTACTCAAGCTCGCAAGTTAGCTAGACTACATATGGAGTATTCAGAACAAACCCTATTACAAGGTATGGAAGAGTCCCAAGAATTCGGCCATTCACAGAAGTAATACACAACTACATACGAAAAAACATAAAATCACAGCTCTTTGGGCTGTGATTTTGTTTTTTGTATTCAGTATTATGCATTTCTCTCATATCCTTTTAATCCTTATGTTAATTGAACTTTTAAAGTTTTCCTGCCTAAGTTATAAATTTTTTTACGAAACCTAGTACTGAATTAGCATAGCTTTTAGTCATAATACCATGTCTTTTTTACATACATTCGTTGTATAATTTATTCTAAAGGCGTGCGATTTATATGGCTTTATTTAGAGAAAGGACTGATACTCAATGCAAGCCCAGTTAAACGCTGCAATATCTATGATCAATGGATATTTGTGGGATTATCTTATTATCTTCATCCTCATCGGTGCAGGTCTTTATTTCACATTTACAACTAAATTCGTACAAATTCGATACTTAGGTGAAATGATTCGACTCATTGCAAGTAGTGCAGGTGAAAAAACCGAAAAAAATCATATTTCTTCATTCCAAGCATTCTGCGTAACGACTGCATCTCGTGTAGGTGTTGGTAACATCGCAGGTATCGCGATTGCCGTAGTAATAGGTGGCCCTGGTGCTATCTTCTGGATGTGGGTTATCGCTCTTCTTGGCGCCTCCACAGGCTTCGTAGAATGTACATTGGCCCAAATCTACAAAAAACCTCTAGCTAATGGTGGTTTCTATGGCGGCCCTGCATACTACATCAAACAAGGTCTTAACAGCCCTGGTTTCTCCGTTTTATTTGCCGTACTTATTACAATTACTTTTGGTTGGATTTACAACTCCGTACAAGCTAATACATTAGCAGCATCCTTGGTAACTCTTGATGTACCTGCTCATATTACTGGCGGTGTAGTAGCTGCTTTAATCTTAGTTATCGTATTCGGTGGCTTAAGCGCAGTTGCAAAAGTTGCAGAAATTCTCGTTCCAGTAATGGCATTTGCTTACATCGGCACAGCATTATACGTTATGATTACTAACATTACACAATTGCCGCATGTATTCTATTCTATCTTCTCTAACGCTTTCACACTTGATGCAGCTGGTGGCGGTCTCTTTGGCACCGTTATGATGACTGGTATCAAACGGGGTCTATTCTCCAACGAAGCTGGTCAAGGTTCCGTTCCTAATGCGGCGGCTACAGCTACTGCAAACCACCCAGTTGAACAAGGTTTAATCCAAGCGTTCGGCGTATACTTAACAACATTCATCATCTGTACAGCATCCGCGTTCATCGTTCTTATTATTGGCGATTACACAACTACAGGTCTTACAGGCGTTGCATTGGTACAATATAACTTAGCTCAAGAGCTTGGTCCATGGGCTCCATATGCAATGGCATTGTTCATCGTTATGTTCTCCTTCAGTTCCCTAGTTGGTAACTACTACTATGGCGAGATCAACATTACTCACCTTACAGATAAAAAGATTTATCTTAACCTCTTCCGTATTGGTGTAGTAGCAATGGCTTACATTGGTTCCGTTGCATCCCTTGAACTTGTATGGAATGCTGCCGATTTATTCATGGCTTTCCTTATTCTTACTAACATAACAGCTATCGTATTGCTTAACAAACAAGCAGTTGCTGCACTTGCTGACTACGTAGATCAAAAACGCCGTGGCATCAAAGTCCCTGTATTCAACAAAAAAGTACTACCTACTCAAGAAGGTTTAGTATGGTGGGGCGATGGCCAAACTACAGACAGCACTGCTGCTGAAAAACATTAATCAATCGATTAATTAAATCATTACACACATAAGGGTCCTTATTCCTCCGAATAAGGGCTCTTATTTTTTTGTGAAAGCTTTTAATTTACATACTAATCTCGGTCAACTAAAAGAAATTTATACACTATGCCAAAACTACTAAAGCAAATTTATACATTAAATCGAAACAACTGAGCAATTTTATACACTAGCCGCAGAAGGCTAAAGCAATTTTTTCTCATTTAATAGCAGTGAGTAAAATCACAGTATTTATCTATATTTTTACTTACTTTTAAAGATTCAAAACTATAGAATATATTTATAAAAACGAAAAGGGTATTATGTATACAACGTCGAATACATAAGTATGTGAAAATTTAGCACAATTAATAAATTTACTCTGATATTCAGGAGGCAATTATGAGCGGTTACAACCCATATGAAAACATGCTAAACACTTTAGACGTAGCAGCTGAGAAACTCGGCTATTCTCGTAGCGATTACGAAGTATTACGTCATCCAGAACGCGAATTAAAGGTAGCAGTACCTCTTCAACTAGACAATGGTGAAGTTCGCGTATACGAAGGCTATCGTTGCCAACACTCCACATTACGCGGCAGTGCTAAAGGTGGTCTTCGCTTCCATCCAGATTCTGATGAAAACGAAGTTCGTGCATTGGCAGCTTGGATGACTATTAAAAACGCGATTGCTAACATCCCTTACGGTGGTGGTAAAGGCGGTATCAAAGTTGATCCTAAAACTTTAAACCCTCGCGAATTAGAACGCTTAACTCGTAACTTCGTACGTCGTATTGCGCCAATCATCGGCGTTAATACTGACGTTCCAGCTCCAGACGTAAATACAAACTCTCAAATCATGAGCTGGATTGCTGATGAATATAGCACATTAAAAGGCGAATGGAGCCCTGGTATCGTTACTGGTAAACCTATCGAAGTAGGCGGTTCCTTAGGTCGTAATGAAGCGACTGGTCGCGGCTGTCTCATCGCATTACAAAGTTACTTAGCTAAGAAAAACTTAGACATCAAAAACCTTACTGTAGCAGTTCAAGGCTTCGGTAACGTAGGTTCCGTAGGTGCTCGTCTTATCGCTCAAGCAGGCGCTAAAGTTGTTGCTATCGGCGACGTAAGCGTTAACATCTACAACCCTAACGGTATTGATGTGGAAAAAGCATACGAATATGCTAACTCCCATGGTCGTTCCCTTGAAGGTTACAGCGAACCAGGTATGACTACAATTGGCGCTCAAGAATTATTGGCTCAACCAGTTGATGTATTGTACATGGCAGCTCTTGAAAACCAATTAAACAAAGACAACATGGAAAACATCCAAGCTAAAATCATCTTGGAAGGTGCTAATGGCCCTACTACTAATGATGCAGATAAATACTTCTATGAAAAAGGTATCGACATCATCCCTGACGTTCTTGCTAACGGCGGCGGCGTAGTTGTATCCTACTATGAATGGGTACAAAACAAAGCAAGCTTCTACTGGACTGAAGAAGAAGTTAACGAAAGATTAACTAAAAACATGCAAAATAGCTTCGAAGCTGTTTGGGAAATGCAACATAAATACAATGTACCACCTCGTCAAGCAGCGTACATGGTTGCTCTTGAACGCCTCGTAGTTGAAACTAGATGGCGCGGTTATAACTGCTAATCCTTTCTACCTCCATAACATTTAGCCATAAAAAAGGCGTAAGCTCATTTGAGCTTACGCCTTTTTATTTGTTTATAAACCTTTTTATTTACCTATTTTACTTGAAAGCGCCTACCAAAGCTGCCACACTAGGACGGCTGATCAATGCTTTCACTAAAATAGAGCCAAGAACGGCTGGGATTGTTTGACCTACGATAAGGTTCAATACTAATGGCCAGTATGGAAGGCCAAGCAACGGGCTGAGCCATAACGGTACGCATAATGCAGGTACAAAGATAATCGGCAATATCGCCCACCAAGCGCTGAGACCAAGCTTACGCATACCTACGATAATACCTGTTGTTAAAATACCAACGCCAAAGCCGCCTACCATATCGAGGATACCAAGACCCCCGAACAGGAAGTTAGAAATGAGGTTGCCAATCCCCATTGGAATTACCAAGAACGGAAAGGCATAAGCAAGTGCATATAATGATGTTGCTATACGAATTTGATACGCCCCGAAGGAAACGCTTTGCGTTACATACAATACAACGATGTACAATGCCACAACCATGGCAGAAATAGTCAATTTACGTGTAGTAATCATAACACTCACCTCCTCAAATAAAAAAAGCATGGCAAAACTACCATGCTAAAATGCTTATGAATTTCCGTAGTTTTGTTTAGAGACAGGATGGTTTCAAACTGTCTTATTTAGTTGTCGCCTTTAGGCAATACTAATATTAGCATATATCTAATATTTTCGCAATCAATTTGGTTGTAGGCGGACTTATATGTAAATCTACTATTAGTGTTAAGTTGGTAAGGACGGGGTGGCGGAAGATACCTTTCCTCATCGCTCCACTGGCTATACGGTCATCGGCCCAGGGCCTCGACCTGCCAAAGTCGCTCTTTGAAAAGGTATCTCCTGCCACTGCGAATTTAGTTAATCAACAAATAAACTAATATTAGCGACGTAGAAGTCCTCCTCAAGGCAAAAATAGTATCTTATCTATTAGTTTATATGCAAAGTAGCCGCCTAAATGGCGGCTACTAATAAAATCCAGTTTTAGTGGATGTAGAGAAGTTCTATTATAGTGCTGGGTCTTCGACGCCGTTGGCTTGGAAGGCGGCTTGTCTGTCGATGCAGGTACCGCAGTGGCCGCATGGTTTGTCGCCGCCTTCGTAGCAGGACCAGGTTAGGTGGTACGGAACGCCTAGGCGTAGGCCTTCTTTTACGATGTCTGCTTTGTTAGCATTGATAAATGGTGCTTCTAGGGAGCATTCTTTACCAGATCCTTCGAAGATGGCGTCGCCCATGGATTTGTAGAAGTGTTCTGTACAGTCTGGATATGCATTACCAGCCGCATCATCGCTATGGGCACCGTAGTAGATATATCCGCAGTCTAGAGATAAGGCTAAGGAAGCCGCCGCAGATAGGAATAGACCATTTCTAAATGGCACATAGGTGCTAACTGTGCCTTCTCCTTCTGCCTCTTGTTGTTCTTTATAGGAACCTTGAGGAATTTCTTCACTAGATTGTGTTAATAGTGAACAGTTACTGAAAGCAAATAGTTTGGTAACGTCCATCGTTTTACCTTCAATACCATAGTGTTCTAAAATAGCTACGGCCGCTTCTAGTTCTTTGCTATGCTTTTGACCGTATTGAATGGATAAAGGTACTACATTGTCTTTGCCAAATCTTTCAATAGCTAGCGCTAAACATGTAGTACTATCTACACCGCCGCTAAATAGAACGATAGCCTTTTGTTTTTGAGCCATAAGGTCTCCTTTCACCTATTACAACAGCCCCATCCTAAGATGAGGCTGTAGATTATACTTTCAATATATTATAAATCGATATCTAATTCTACTGGGCAGTGATCAGAGCCAAAGATTTGTTGGTGAATTTTAGCTTCTTGAATTTTGTCGTCAAGACGTTTAGAGGTGATGAAGTAGTCAATTCTCCATCCTGTATTCCGCTCACGAGCTTTGCCCATGTAGGACCACCAACTATATTGCTCAATTGCATCTGGATAGAGGTGACGGAATGTATCTGTGAAACCAGCACCTAACAGTTCTGTCATTTTTGCACGCTCTTCATCGGAGAAGCCCGCATTTTTACGGTTTGTCTTAGGATTTTTAAGGTCGATTTCTTGATGCGCTACATTGAGGTCACCACAGAGAATGACTGGTTTTTTCTTATCTAATTCAAGCAAATAGTTGCGGAATGCATCTTCCCAAGCCATTCGGTACTCAAGACGAGCCAATTCACGCTGGCTATTCGGTGTATAGCAGCATACTAAATAGAAATTATCATATTCAGCAGTAATAACACGGCCCTCTTGATCGTGTTCTTCAATGCCAATACCATTAGTTACGGACAACGGTTTAATACGCGTAAATACAGCGGTACCACTGTAGCCTTTTTTCACAGCGCTATTCCAATATTGCTCATAGCCTGGCAATTCCAAAGAAATTTGTTCTGGTTGCAATTTCGTTTCTTGCAAACAGAAAATATCTGCATCTAATTCATTAAAGGATTCCATAAACCCCTTTGTGACAGCGGCGCGTAGGCCGTTTACATTCCAAGAAATTAATTTCAATTTTTACTCCTTTGCGATACTTCGCATCAATCTAATGTTATTACCGTATTTAACTTGGTGAAAGTCTCTTTCACATAAAATATAAGCAAAGTTTTTGCTTAATATAAGCTAATCTAAAAATTATATTTTAGCCATATTACTACTTTTTATGTTTTTTTGCATGTCTAGCTTCAGCGCGAGCCTTGCGCGCATTTTCGTTAGCCTTAAGGTCGCTTTCACGTTTCTCACGGAAATAATTAGCCACTGTAGACAAAATAAGAACTACTAACACAGTAACATTAAACATACCTGGGCCAAAGTTATAAATGTGATAACACATATAGGCAAAGGCAACAACCGTTAACAATTGCTTTAAAAGATTCATTTGACCTCCTATGTTAGTTTAATGTTTCTACACCTGTATTAAGTGGGAACCCATCATACGTTACCCAATCACTAGAACTACCAACATATAATGCTGATTCCAAGCCAACTTCGCTCATAGTTAACAATGCATTACAAGCTGTAACACCAGAACCGCAATAGGTTACAACAGGTCTATTTTGATAAATTTCATTGTAATACTCAGCCTCTAAGTCTTTTACAGACTTCGGCCCATCGATTGTATAGCCACTTTCATAGAAATGATTAACAGCACCAGGAATATGTCCTGTCATACCATCCATCGTATCTACTTGTGATCCATCGTAACGGAAAGGCGCACGAGCATCAATGATAACATGGTCACCACTTTCACTAGCCTTAAGTACCTCATCACGACTCATAACCATATGCGTTTGCAATTCATAGTTAAAAACAGACGGTTCATCTGGTAACGGAGTTGGTTCTTTAGTTAGACCATGACCTTCCTTAACCCAACGTTCAACACCACCAGACAATACGCGCACATCCGTTAAGCCCATGTAACGCAACATCCACCAAAGGCGTCCCGCCAAGAAGAGCCAAGAGTCATACACAACAACCTTGGAATCACGAGTGATCCCGTAAGACTCAAATGTATGAGCCAAACGCTCCATATCTGGCAATGGATGACGACCACCATGCTCGCCCAAAGGACCTGTTAAATCCTTGTTTAAATCCACCGCGTAAGAACCTTTAATATGGCCTTTTTTATAATCTTGATAGCCTCGAGCATCTAAAATAATGACCTCATCGAGACAAGCTAACAATTCATTAGGAGTGATAAAATTTGACATAGGTACTCCTTTCATATAATTATATCGAAAAATACAAATCTGATAATATTATTATATACGAGTACAAGAGGATATACAATTTATTTTGGTATAGTGAAAGTTACAATTGCTAAAAGATATACATATAAAAAGAACTATATGGCATATATCAGCCATATAGCTCTTTTTCCCATATACTCTTTTTTATTTTATCTAGGTTACATTTCACAACAACGTCTGTATTGTACTTGTCGTTTGTTATTTTAACTTAATAATCTAATCGGAATTTATTACCACAACGCAAGCAAATATAAGTACGTTCCCAATCTCTTCGCTATTGTGGATAAACCGTTCTATTCCAAACAGTACGACGATGTATAGCATATATTAAAATAGCATACGCCCCAATATAAAGAAGTAGAGACCAATTACTCTTACTTAAACCTGAGACCAAAAGCACAAGTCCAAGACCAAAATAAATTCCCAAGGTCCCCATTATAAAAAGACTTGTTGTAGATTTTTTCTTTGGAGGGGTCGCCATCATAGAAAGTACTGTTTGTTGAGTGCCTACGGTATTCCCAACACCAACACCTACTCGGCCACTCATACCAACACCTACACCAGTAGTAACCCCACTTACATTAGAAAATCCACTTGCGTAAGCAATATTATAGCTTTGAATATTTTCCGATTGACAATATGGACATTCAAACACATTCTCACTCATAAGGCTCTCCTATTTAATCTCAAATTATTGTAATCGGACTGATCCTACTAATCCTTAATGAGATATTAATGAGAGTCACAATAGTTTTTAATTCTATTATAGTTATAAGGCAATATATAAAATAATCTCAATGCCTATTCCCAATTAACACTAATCGTAGTACAATATTCTGATTGGTTTTTATATTAGGAGGCGATTAGCATGGTCAAATTTAATACTAGCAAAAAAGAAATAACATTAGAAGAAATTCAAAATATTACTACGCCACTATTCAAAAAATATGGTTTTAAATCAGCTTATTTATTTGGTTATTATTCCTCTAACACAACAATTATCGATATTGATATAGAATTTATGGTAGAAGACTCTGATAAAACTGAAGAGTTAGATATGTTAGACTGGTATGATATGATTGATGATTTTGAACATAAGCTTCAACTACCTTGTCAAATCACAGATATGGATATTCTAAAATCTGATAATCATAACTACCTAAAGAAAAAATATTACGATAAATCTATTTTAATTTATAAGGAAAATTGAAGTAGCTCAACAAAGGGCCTGTAACAAAAGCTATATCTGGCCCAACTAACTTTTGCAATTTAACAAAATTAGGATGGTATCGTCTAAACTGATCACCATCAATAGTCATTAAATTATTATTTAATCTTTTATTGGCTAACTTTACAAAAACAGATTTACCAGCACCAGGAGTACCACCAGTAATAATTCCTTCTGGATTTGTTACTGGTGTTAAATTCTTGTTAGTAGATAATATATGCTTCCATATTTTTTCTGTTATCCTAACAGAATCAGCTTCTGTAAATTTTTTTAATCTCTCTATTTCCGCTAATTTATCATCCATTTTAAATACCTTCTAATATAGCTTGTTTTTGCTTAATAAATTCGCCTTCTTTTTCGTAATCAATTTCTTCTGGATCCATGCAATACAATTTATGTTTTAATTCTAATAATTCAATAACATCTGGGTTATCAACATCAACATCACGAGCTGTTACAGCAACTACATGACTAATAAACTCAATTAATACATCTTTCTCCATCCAAGTAGCCATAATAATACCTCTTTTCACTAACAAAAACAAATATTATCCACAAAAGTTATATTAGTTACTAATACTTTCTAATATAGCTTTTTTATCTTTAATAAATGCTAGTTCTTTTTCGTAATCTACTTCTTCTGGACTCATTCCATATAATTTATCTTGTAAACGAAGCAACGAAACAAGATCTGAATTATCGACATCAACTGTATATGCAACAGAAGCTACAACATTTCCGATAATTTCAATTAAAGCTTCTTTTTCTACTAATGTAGCCATAATAATACCTCTTTTCACTAACGAAGCAAATATTATCCACAAAAGTTATATTAGTTACTAATACTTTCTAATATAGCTTTTTTATCTTTAATAAATGACAATTCTTCTTTATAGTTTATTTCTTCTGGCTCCATACCATATAATTTATTTCTTAATTCTAGTAACTCTATTCTTGCAGGATGATCTAAATTATTATTATACGCAGTTAATCCTAGTGCAGTTGAAATACACTCAATTAAAACATCTTTTTCCATAAATGTAGCCATAATCAATTACTCCTATTTATTCATTTTATCCATGTAATCACGTAACAACATACGAATTGTTTTAATTGTTTCTCAACATTACCATCAATCATTATTTTAGCCTTTATATGTTTCAATAACTCGTTTAATATATTGACTCATCTCATTAAAGTCCAATTCTTCTGGAGCAGAGCAATATATTTTTTCTTTCAAATCTAATAAAACTTCTCTATCTTTACTATTAGGATTTTTATTAATAACATATCCTAAAGCTTGAAATACACCTTCTAATAAAACATCTTTTTGCATTAAAGTAGCCATATTCTTCCTCCTATATACATTATTTCTATAACTATATTATATAGTATAGTTTTATATAAAAATATTATTTTACATAAAATAGAAGGGGCTGTAATAAAACAGCCCCTTTCATATATACTTATAAGTTTTTACTTATCAATTTTTTGTAGTTCATCACCAATACGTTTTACGATACCGGTTACCAATGCATTCCCCATAAAGAACATACGCATACGATCAGAAACCTCTACTACTTCACCTTTCACATTGCGTTTATAGCGTGTCCAATCATCAGGAAAGTCTTGCAAGCGCTCAGCTTCAATTGGAGTAATGAGACGATATTTACCATTAATTTTCAAAAGATGTGTAGAGCGATTTACACTACCTTCAGAAGTAAGCATTGTACGCCCTGGCAGATCAAGAGAGTCATATTCACTCATACCACCTTCAGAGAAAGTATAAGTATGTCCATTAGCTGCAGTCCGTGTAATTTTCTTAGGCCCCCGAAGATATTTAAACTTCTCTAATTTTTCACCATCAATATAATACTCTTCTGGCACTTGATCAGGTGAAACCACAATCTCTTTCATTGGTATTGGTTCTTCATCACCTTTAGGTTCAGTTTCAATCGTATAATAGTACCCGTTTGTCATGAGTCCAGAGTTCCACATTTTACCATCTGAAAAGTTTGCAGAAACTTCAGCTATATCATCATCAAGCTTATTTGCATTAATACGTTTCTTAACTGCTTCACCTTTAACAGGGAATTGACGAGCAAAAAGCCCATCTTGAAAGATATAAGGTGTATAACAAGCTAAACGAGTATCTAAATCGACATCAGTAGGTAATGTGGCTTCGTATTTAGTATGTAGTCGTTTTCCCCACTTTGTATCATTTCTAAATACAAAGAAGAACACACGACGTCTCCGTTGTGCACGACCATAGTCAGCAGCATTGATAACACGCCACTCCACAGAATAACCTAATTGATTAAAAGCAGCCAACATAATCGCAAAGTCACGACCACGTTGGTTGGAAGGAGCCTTCAATAAACGGTCAACATTTTCTAAAACCAAATACTTAGGTCTAATTACCTCAGTAGCACGGATAATTTCCCAGAAAAGAACGCCTTTTTTCCCTTCAATACCAAGCTCATTCTTTTTGCTACGTGCAACAGAATAGTCTTGGCAAGGAAAGCCTCCAACAATCATATCTACGCCATTAGCTTTCATTTCCTCAAACTTTTCATTTGGAATTAAAGCTACATCGGTTGGAATATGTTCCATATCAGGAAATCTATACAAACCTACTTCATAAGCATCTTGAGTCTTACGAGATGGCTCATACTGGTTAGAATATAGCGTTTGGAAAACTTCTTTAGACGAATTCTCTAACCCTACTATAAACCCACCTACACCATCAAACATGGAGAATATTTTCATTACTTTACCCCTTAATTTATCAACTTCATAGATCCTTATTATAGCAGAAATACTAAAAAAGATCAAGATCAAATTTAGACATTATTTTTTAGATACAGATTTTTTTACCTCTACACCTTCAGGAGTAACAATCCAATAACTGTTAGCCAAGTTGATTAAATCTTCACGTTTAATAACTATATTTAAAGGCTGTTCATAGAGCTTCTCAGGTAAGGTTAAAACCCACTGAGGATATTTTCTTGCAACCAATAAATCAGTATCAAATTGTAAATGTGCCTTATTATAGTCAGGTCTATCGTCTAAAGCATTAATTAAAGAATCCAATTGATGTTCCAATTCTAAACGATATACTCCACGCTCTTTCATTTTTTTACGTAATATATCCGCTTTAGACTCAAATGTTTTAACCTCTTTACTGCCCATAGCACGCATTATAAGTTTATCTCTTGTCTTTACTTTAGGAATTGACAATACTTCGATTTTTAGAATATCCTCACAGACTAAATTATATTTATTAGCATCAGGTTTAATCCAAAGCCAGCAAAGAAAATAAGCATGTGTCTCCTTATACTTTTCATTTGTAAGCCAGCCTCGCTTTAGTTCTCCATCTTTTAAATAAGAAACTTCAAAAGCAAACGTTGATAAAGGCTCAGCCCCCAAATTGTTTCTAGCATAGTGTATAGCTGCCTTTTCATCAATATTAATACATCTTGCTTCTTCTTCAGTCTCATCATTAATTATATACATAATTGTATCAATACCTTTGTGTTGTTGATCCATAGTAGTATTAGAATTAAAAGAATCAATTATCCCATCATCAACTAAATAACTATATAAATACTTTTGTAAAAATTCATTTACTGCTCTTTCACTTTTTAAATCGCCTTTAAAGGTAGATTTTTTCTCTGCCATAACACCCTCATTTTAAATCTTTTACTATTTCCGCTATATACTCTCTATTTAACCAATAACATTGTTTTGTTATCTCTTGACCGTCTGGTAGCATAACCTTATCGTTTCCATCTCTCCCTTTAGGACGTATATGGCAAACACCATTAAATTTAGCACCTGGCAAATTATTAGATATACCATTACATACAGGCTTAAGTTCAACGCCAGTTTCTAAAATTGCTTTTGTAGTTTTCCAAAGGTCTTTTAATTCATGTTCAATGACAACTTCTGGCATATTCCAAAGCATAATACCTTTTAAGTAAGGCTCTCTATCTTTATTTTGTGTCTCTGTTTCATCGTATTGAAATACCACAAATAGATATTTTGTGTACTCAAAATTCTCATAAATTTGAGACTCTTCCCAGTCATCTCTAATCCAACGATTAAAATCAATTTGTTCAAAGGACATATGTTCACGAGGATTTCCATTGGGCTCAAGTCTTATAGTTTTAAATTTAATATTTGCTTTATTAAACTCTCTAAGGGATTCTAACTTAGTTCCTTTTACGCCTAATATAGCACTTATAAGATTCGCATTAAAGGCTTTATTTTTGGTAATGGAAATATCCATAAGTCTAGCAAGCTCAGACACTCTCTTACCAATATATGGAGCAAAGCGTTCTTGTAATAGCTGTAATGTAGTCTTACTCTTAAGTTCATCAATATTAAAGAGTGATGGAATTGACTGCCTTTCAATAACTCGTCGAGCAAACGCAGTCATATAAGAACTTTTAAGAGAAAAGGCACGTTGTTTGGCAGGTATAGCTGAAAAAGGTTGTTTTCTCACTGAATTAGCATTAACACCCTTAGTACATGCAGCTAGATACATCGTGTCACTTTCAGAAATATTATGGGCTTCCCCTTGCTTAATTTTATTTATAATAGTTTGCCAGTCTTGTTTTATGATTTCCAAATCTGCAGGATCAAATTCGTGTAAAACAGATTTAACTATTGGAAACTCCTTTTTATCTAAGTCATCCTTATATAAGTAGAATACAATTAATAGATTCTTATTTTTCTGCCAAAAAGCAGAATTATCAAAAGAAGCCTTATAATCTTCTTCGTAATTGATTATGTTAAGAACTAACCGTTCTTTGGCTGAGAACTCTTTCTTTTTATTCTCCTTAATAGCCGTCACCTTTAGTTCTAATCCCAAATTCACGAAGTCGGCTTCGGCACGACTATTCACCGCAATTTTAAAAAGACCTTCTTCTAAAATCTGACCTATACCACCCTTATTCCCTTTACTTTCTAATCGATTATTTATATCGAATTCGCCTACCGTTTTCCCTTCGGCAGATTGCGCTACATCTAATACATCTTCAATAGAGTTATACACCTTATCTAAATTCATTAGAACCGCCTCCCATCGTATATATATAAATTATATCAAAGGTGTAAAAGAATATACTAATTCAACTTTCACCAGTATTTTTATCTATAAATCGCAATATATAAATATTAATATATGTTCACATCGAATAATTTCATCAATCCCTTATGATTATTACTGGTATACGTCTTTTTTGTCGCTTAGAGTTGTGATATAATGTAACTAATTACTCTTAGGGGCGTAGTGCGCCCAAATGGATCCAAAAGAGTTAGTGTGTTTGCAAGGAGCGTACGCAGTTGAAAAAGGGGTACATCAAGTTAATAGCGGCCATCGTACTCGGTGCGGCTATTATCGGTGGTGGGATTTATGGAGTGTATACACTTCTGTCATCCAATACAACGACAATTTTATATCGATCAACGGTTGACGATAAGATCAACGCAATTCGTCCTTATATTGTTGCATTAGACACATATAACTCGTACAGCGTAGCTTATGCTAACCAATTACAACCAACTCTTGAAGAGTTGCGTAATAGTTCCCATAACACGACGATTACCTTGCCTAAATATAAGGAGCTCAAAACCGCTTTAGAAGCAGCAAAACAAGATAGTTCTACTCCATATGAAGACGTAAATCAAGCAACAAATGACGTACTCGCCGTACTTGATCAAATTATTCCGATTGCAGATCAGTTGCAAGCTTACTATGTAGAACGTCGATTTGAAAAAGATAATTTTAAAGGCAGCGATGAACTAGCTGCACAATATGTACCATTAGCTGAACAATTCTATGCTACGTATAATGCATTAGATTTAGCTTTAGATAATCGTAACAATGAACTCTACACTGAGCGTATGAACGAGTATCAAGGCGAAAAACGCGAAAATGCGGTTAATTTTATTGAATTAAACCTCATGACAGCACAAACTATCGACCTTATTGATCCAGATGGAAATACGGATACGCAAAAGGTTGAAGCTAACTTACAGCAAATTTCACAACGTATTAACAAATTACAACCTGGTACTACTTCAGAAACACAAAATGCTGTGAGAGAGTATCAAGATGCTGTAAAAGAGTTTGTTGCAGAAGCCCGCAACTATATTATTATTAACTCATCTTATGGCGAAGCCTATACGCAATTATTTATTAAGTATAATAAGATGATTAATAAGGCTAATTCTGTAAATATGGCAGACTTAGATGTAACAGAGAAAAATAAAAAATAAAGATATACAAAAAGAGGACCAAATGGTCCTCTTCTATTTTGTCTATTTAAGTTTAAGGTCTTTTGTAATGATGTAGTATTCAGACGGTGTCATCTTAATACCATCAATCTTCTTATTACCTACGATATTGACTTTAGGATAGCCTAAGAATAATGCTACAGCGTTATCTAGCATGAGTTGTTGTGCGTTGATAACAGCATTACGGCGTGCCACAGGATCGTTAGCGCTTTCACCAAGGGCTAACAATTCATCAAAACGTGGATCGGAGAAGCCTGAGCCATTAGTTTCAACGCCTGTACCCCAATATTGTTTCAAGAACCATACTGGTTCACCTGTATTAGCAGTTACTACACTAGAGATAATCATGTCATAATCCCCAGATTGAGATAAGGTGTCAATCACAGCATAGTCAACGATTTTAATTTGTAAATCTACACCGATTTTTTTGTAGTCTGCTTGTAATGCTTCTGCATATAATGGCAATTCAGGACGAGATGTATAAGCATAGAAATCGAGTACTAGGTTTTCACCATCTTTATCTACAATGCCGTCGCCATTCGTATCTTCATAGCCTGCACGTTTAAGTAATTCTTTAGCACGTTCTACATTGTATTTATTAGGATCGCGCAATTGGTCAAAGCCATAATCAATGGATGGTGGCAATGGAGCCTTACCTGCTACAAATGTGTCCTTCATGAGATTCTTCGCATAAGACTCACGGTCGGCTGCAGCAATAAGGGCCGCACGCAAATCAGAATTTTGAAGCTTACCTTTTTGCCCCATACGAACAAATACGTCACGCAAGGAAGCTACTTCATAGATAGTAAAGTTCTTATCATTTTGGAATATACCATATTCGCCAGGACCAATGCTAACGGCCATATCTACATCGCCCGCTTGTAATGCCAAGGCACGTGTGTTGGCATCGTTAATAGATGGAATTTCAACCTTAGCAAAGCCTACCTTACCATCCCAGTAATTATCGTTACGTTTGAGTTCTGCACGCTCTTTTGTGAAAGAGGATACTACATATGGACCCGTACCGATAGGACCTTCCTTAGCAATATCACGACCATCAGCCTCTGCGGTGACATCCATAATTAGGAACAATGGATCTCCAAGCAAGTTTGGCAAGTTATAGTATTCCTTTTCAGTCTTAATCGTAAGCTCCTGCCCCTTAGCGGTGATTTCTGTATAGTTAAAGAACGTTTTTGCTCGTTTACTCTTCGCAAAGGTTCTTTCTAGAGATGCTTTTACAGCCTCTGCTGTCAAACTTTTACCATTTGAGAATTTTACTTTATCGTTGATGGTGAAAGTCCAAGTCAGCTTATCATCACTTTGTTTCCAAGAGGATGCTAACCAGGGTTTAGCATTCATGTGATCATCAAATTTTATTAGTGTTTCCCCTACACCATATCGTACAACAGCCCAGCTAAAATAGTTTTCTGTTGGTTCTAATGTACCTGCAAAGCTAATGGCCCCTACCTTTAATACATCATTAGACGGAGCAGCGTTTTGATTCATACAACCAACAGTGCCTAGCACAGTCATACCTAAGGTCATACCAATTAATAAAGCCTTGCGTAAACCTTTCATTTACACACCTAACCTTTCTACATTCATTAACTATTATGTATGCTCAGACACTCACTATGTTGTGCGTTAACATAACCTAGTAATCCTAACTCAATTTTACAACAGTTAATATAGAGAGAATCTATGTATATCACTTCATATGAGCATATTTTGTTATACCCATAGGGGTATATTTCATATAGTCAACTATACTATATATTCGGTGTTAATACAATAAATATTTACGAAAGATTTCGATATATCTATTTTAGAACGCTTATATCTATATTTCATAAAAAATAGCAGTTAGCTTACAAGCTAACTGCTATTGTAATGTACCTACAGGATTTAAAATTCTATATTTTAAATCTATACACTCAAATTTTAATTTTTAAAATCTATATACGCTTAAATGTATTTCTTATACTATGCTTCTAATGCAGCCTCTTCCAGTGTAAGTGGCTTATGATCTTGGCCAATTTCAAAGATGGAGCTCAATAGAACCTTTGTATAAGGATGCTTCGCATCAGCTAAGTGGAGTGCATCTAGCTCTTCAACGATAGCACCTTTGTACATTACGACCACCTTATGGCACATGGTACGAATGAAAGCAATATCATGAGCAATAAATAGGTATGTTAAATTTTTCTTTTTTTGTAAACGCGCTAATAAATGGGCAATGGAGTCTTGTACGGATACGTCTAGAGCACTAGTAGCCTCGTCTAATACGAGAATTTCAGGCTCTAACACGATAGCACGGGCAATGGCCACACGTTGACGTTGACCACCAGACATTTCATGAGGGTAGCGATGCATAAACTCGCGAGGTAAATCTACCATTTCAAGATAATCACCAGCAATTTGCTCTTCTTTTCCTTTTTCTAGAAGGCCAAAGTTGTATAGTGGCTCAAGGATGATATCCTTTACCTTCATACGCGGATTAAACGCTGCCGATGGATCTTGGAATACCATTTGAATTTTCTTGCGGTATTCTTTTGTTTGCTCAGAGTTCATATGCTGAATCTCTACGCCATCTACGTAAATCTCGCCTTCCGTAATAGGCAGCATCTTCATGATCATACGAACCAATGTTGTTTTACCAGAGCCAGATTCCCCTACAATCCCAAGGGACTGACCTTTTTCTAAGGTAATATTGATATCCTTACATGCTTCGAGCTCACCACCAGTAGGAAGCGGGAATCGTTTATATACATTTTTTAATTCTACAGCGTAGTTAGTCAATGTAACGACCTCCTCCCAATGTTGGTACCGCATTTTTTAATTGTTTCGTATATTCATTAGATGGATTTTCCAAAATATCTTGTGGTGTACCCGCATCGACTACACGGCCTTTTTTCATAACGACGATATAGTCAGACATATAGGCTGCTACACCAAGGTTATGAGTTACCATAACAATAGCAGAATTATGCTGTTTAGATAATTCAAGCATTTGCATTACCACTTGCGATTGTGTCGTAACGTCTAACGCAGAAGTTGGTTCATCACCAATTAGTAAAACTGGATCTAATGCCAAAGCCATAGCAATACCTACGCGTTGGCGTTGACCACCAGATAACTCATGAGGGTAACGACGAAGCATGTCAGCCCCATTTGGTAGAGATACAGATTCTAGCAATTCAATAGCACGACGATCACATTCTTCATTAGAGATTTCAATATGAGACTTAAATAATTCTCTGAACTGCTTACCGATACGTACGATTGGATCTAATGCACTACCACTATCTTGGAAAATCATGGCCATATCTTTGCCGCGCAAAGATCTCCATTCAGATTTAGACAAGTTGCGAAGGTCATGACCATTAAAAATCATGGAACCCTCTGTAACTTCACCACCTACAGGTAGTAAACCCATGAGGGCCCGGATCACGGTAGTTTTACCGGATCCAGACTCTCCTACGATGGTTAACACCTTGCCGCGTTCCAAGGTAAAATTCACATCCATAACAGCAGGCACACCTTGGTACGCGATGTTAAGGTTTTCTACAGTTAGTATGTTTTCTGCCATTATAGCTCCTTACTATTTTGTAATTTTGTTAGTAATCCAGTAGTAGTCACTTGGGTACATTACTGCACCTTTCAAGTAAGAACCAGTAACGATATTAGTTTTAGGGTAACCTAAGAACAATGCAGCACCATCATTCATCAATATTTGTTGAATTTGAATTGCATATTCACGACGTTTTGCAGGATCGAATTCAGTTTCAGCTGCGTCGAGTAATTGGTCAACTTGTGGGTTGGAGTAACCAGAACCGTTTTGAGGGTTGGAACCATCCACATTAGTATGCCAGTAGTTAGCTAAGAACCAGATTGGATCGCCTGTATTAGCAGTTACGATGTTGGAGATAAGCATATCATAGTCGCCATCTTGACCCATTTTATCAATCAAGTTATAGTCAACTGTTTTGATTTTCATGTCGATGCCCACTTTTTTGAGGTCAGCTTGTACTGCTTCTGCATAAAGTGGCAATTCTGCACGAGAGTTATATACTACGAAGTCAAATGTTAATGGTTTACCATCTTTATCTAGGATGCCGTCACCATCAGTATCTTTCCAACCATCTTCAGCTAACAATTGTTTAGAGCGTTCAGGATTATACGCATTAGGATCTTTCAAGTCCTTGAAACCGTAGTCCATGGATGGCGGAATTGGAGCAGAACCAGGAATAAATGTACCTTTTAACAATACATCGGCATAGCTCTTACGGTCTGCTGCAGAAATAACAGCAGCGCGAACCTTGTCGTCACCAAGAATACCTTTTTGGTTAATACGAGCCAACACTACACGAAGAGATGCAATTTCATCTACTTTAAATTTATTGTTGCCTTGGAATAAACCAATTTCACCAGGACCGATGTTAACGGCCATATCTACGTCGCCAGATTGCAAGCTCAATGCACGCGTATTAGGATCATCGATGGAAGGAATCTCAACAGTTTTGAATGGTACTGCACCATCCCAGTATTTTTCGTTCGCTGCCATTTCAGCGCGTTCTTTAGTGAAGGATTTAACTACATATGGGCCTGTACCGATAGGGCCTTCTTTAGCGAAGTTACGACCATCTTTTTCAGATTGTACGTCAACGATGAGGAACAGTGGATCCGCCAAAAGACCTGGCATATTAGGATATTCTTTTGTTGTATGAATAACTAATTGTTGACCATTAGCTTCAATGGAGTCATATTCGAAGAATGTTTTCGCACGGTTAGACTTTTCAAATGCACGTTCAATAGATGCTTTTACAGCAGCTGCATCAACTTTTTTACCATTAGAGAATGTTACTTTATCGTTAATTGTGAAAGTCCACGTTTTATGGTCTGGGGATACTTCCCATTTAGATGCGATCCAAGGTTGCGGTTTCATTTGCTCGTCGAATTTAGCCAATGTTTCGCCTACACCATAGCGCATTACAACCCAAGCGAAGAAGTTTTCCGTAGGTTCTAAAGTAGAAGCGAAGTTAGTTACGCCTACTTTCAATACGTCTTTATTTGCAGAGCCGTTGTTATCGGAGCCACAACCTGCGATGAAGGAACCCATCATTACAATGCTAAGACCTGCTAAGAGGGCTTTTTTCCAAGATTTTTTCATGTAAAATCTCCTTGTACCACTACATACAAAACATAAAAACATTTAACATCATGACTATGACAATCCTACATAATCAGTGATGGAAAAAACATACATTATAATCTATCCACCTAGACACTTTCATAAAAGACAGTTCTAGAAAATGAATACATCTCATAGATTACCCTTGGTTCTTCGGATCCACTACGTCACGTAAAGAGTCAGACCAAAGGTTAAAGATTGCTACTACGATAAGGATAGATATACCAGGGAATGCCATGAGCCAAGGACTCGTCTGCAAGTACTGACGACCTTCATTGAGCATAAGGCCCCATTCTGGTGTTGGCGGCTGAGCACCAAAACCTAGGAAGGATAGACCTGCTACTTCAATCATGATGGCCCCAATATCTAAAGCCCCTGTGGTAATAACGAGAGGCATGATATTAGGAATAATATGACGTCTAAGAATTGTAGATGTATTAGCACCCATCATGACAGCTGCCGTTACATACTCCTCACCACGCACCTTAAGCGTCATAGAACGTACAATACGAGCATATTTTGCCCAACCAACAACAGATAAGGCTAAAATCGTATTCACGATACTACCACCCAAAATACCCGCTATGGCAATTGCCAATACGATACCAGGGAAGGATAGCATAATGTCAGTGATACGCATGAGTACCATTTCAACTTTACCGCCAAAATAGCCTGCTGCTGCACCAATGATAGTGCCTACGCTAACCATAATGACAACAATGGTAACACCCATGAACAAGGATAATTGAGTACCATAAATGATGCGAGACAATACATCACGGCCTAGTTTATCTGTACCAAACCAATGTTGACTACTTGGCGCTTGTAATGCTTGACTCAGATTTGAGGAAAAAGCATCGCCAGGTGCAAGCCAAGGCGCAAAGATAGCAATGAGTACCACAAGAAGCATTAAGGTGCTATAGAAAGAGAACAGTTTATGTTTTTGAATGAATTCTGCCATTATGCTCTCTCCCGTTTCAATCTAGGGTCTAATAGTACATATGACGCATCAATTAATGCATTGATACACATATAGGCTAAGGCAACCCACAATACAAAGCCTTCAATCAATGGATAGTCGCGCATGGTAATAGCGTAAACTGCCATGTTCCCTAGGCCAGGCCAAGAGAATACCATTTCTACAACTGCTACACCACCTAATAGCCAGCCCATGACAACACCAAGAATAGTGATGAGCGGCAAGACGGCATTTGGCAAAATATGACCAAATAAAATCTTCATCTCACTGACACCACGAGCACGAGCACCGATAACGTAATCCTTTTCCATTTCTTCAAGGATAACAAGACGAACTTGGCGCATATACTTAGAACCAATTACGACAGCTAATGTAGCAGCTGGCAAAATTACACCTATTGGCGTTATACGAGATGTAGCAATTGGTACAAGACCTAGTTTAAGACCGAAGATATAAATAAGTACAAGACCTAACCAAAATGATGGCATAGATACGCCTACAAAGGATAAAGATCTCAACACATAGTCTACCCATTTATTACGATTTAAGGCGCTTATAATCCCTGCTGGCAATGCATAAAGCAGAGTAAATACTAAAGCAGTACCTGCTAACATTACTGTCCCTGGTAAAGCCTCCAACATACGATCTACTACTGGCTTTTTAGCAGAGTAACTCATCCCTAAATCACCTTGTGCAGCATTCACAACCCAGTTTGCATATTGCACTATAAACGGTTTATCTAACCCAAGCTGAGCCCGAGTCTCATCGATGAGCTCCTGAGACACGATAGTGTCTGCCGTTTCTAGTAGCATCGTTACTGGATCGCCTGGTGCTAAATAGGTGAGACAAAATGTTAAAAATGTGATGCCAAACAAGGTTACAATAAATTGCCCCAACTGTTTGACAAAGCGTTTGCCCATAGGCGCCTCCTAAACTCTCTAAACACTAACAACAAATCAAACGAACAACTAATGTTACCCTCTGCTTAACGCAGCAGTAATACGCCAAAACAAAGGAAAATAAGTCACCTGAGAAACTCAAAAAGGTTAGTCGCCTGACTAACCTAAATTAAGCACAGTATATGCTACCATGCATTTAGAGCAGGCTTTCTGACTCAGATTCATCGCAACATTTCGGCCTTCCCAGTTTCCCAGTGACCCTATAATGAAACCTTGCTCCTCATTACAGCTATTTGCATAGTATGAGATTTACACCCATTTTCCTCTTTTACGCTCGGTAAATACCGACACTCATTAGTTCATTCATTTTTATCGATTATAAATATACTATATTAATATCCTATTTACAATACGCATACCCCTTATGGGTATATGTACATCGTAGATTTTCAATATAATTTTTATACTAATAAAAATTATCGATTACTGATTAAGTCTCTATTTATGTATAAACCTATACAAATCACTTTATATATGTGACTTTTTACCGTATTAACTGTATGCAACTGTATATATATTAATTATTATTATAATGGTAATTTTCTCATGAATTTTTTTTATACATACCGAAAAAACTTTTAATCACTTTAGCAACTATCAATTATTTATAATTAATAAAACCATAATTAATAAGTTTGATTAATATACCAAAAAGAGGCTGTTACTAAGTAACAGCCTCTTATAAGACGAGAGATATTCAGTTAATCGATACTTTGTTGTAAGCGGTGCGCTCTGCGTGTATCCCACGCTTTACGCAAAACATAGATCACGAAACCGATGCTTACCGCTACTGCACTACCTACCATAGCATCAAAGCCACATGCGTAGATTGCATATAAACAGTAGATAACACCTGCGCCGAATACGTAGTTGGAACGTTTAATGCGGCTTTCAGCTACACCAGCCATACGCATCATTGTAGGTACTGCCAAGATGCACAATACATACGGTACTACGTTAGTTACAACAGCTAAGTTTACTAAGATTTCAAATTGCTCACGCAAGGAGTCGCTTGCAGTGAACAAAGTAAGTAATGTTTCAACAGCGAGTAAAATGAATACGCCACGAACAGGAGCGTCTTTGCTATTTACACGAGCGAATACTTTAGGGAAGTAACCGTGTTCCGCTGCGCTTTTGAATACGCGAGACAATGTGAATTGCCAGCAAAGTAAAGCGCCAAAGCAAGAAATAACCATAGCAGCCATAACGATGTTTGCAATTGTATCATTGAACATGTATACGAATGTCAAACCGAATGGTGCGTTAGAATTTAATAAGTCAACGTTAGGAACGATACCGGCCATAACGTTTGTGGACAAGATGTAAACCACCGCCACTGCTAATGTACCTGCTACAGTTGCAATAGGTACGTTTCTCTTTGGATTCTCAACAGCATCAGCATTAGCCGCTGCGGATTCAAACCCTAGGAAGCCCCATAATGTTAGGGAAATAGATTGTTTTACCGCATCATAAAGCGGAAGATCATTTGGGTTCCATGCCGCCCAATAGATAGACGGATCAAACCAATACCAGCCGATTGTACCGATTAAAAGAACCGGAACGATAGAGCCCCAAATAGTCATGTTGCTGAGTCGACCTGTGAAGCGATTGCCTCGGAAGTTCAAAATCGCTGCAAACCACAAGAGCACAATTGTTACTTGGCTTGTTTGTGTAGCATTAAGGTCAACACCAAAGAAAGCTGCGCCATAACCTACGGCAGAAACCGCGATGGCGATATTAGCAATGATGAGAGATATGCTGTAAGCATAGCTCGCCATAAAATGTCCAGTTTTACCGAAGCGGTGTTCTGCATAACCGCCCATGCCCCCTTTATTTTGGGAGAACATACCCGCTTGAGCAAAAATATACGCTAGTAAAAGCGCACCCACAGCTGTCACGAGCCAAGATAAAACTGAAATAGTACCAACTTGAGCCAAATTAGTTGGTAACATAATGATCCCAGCTCCTAGCATATTGGCTGCTACCATTGTGGTTAGCTGGAATACAGACATTTTTTTAGCGGTCGTTTTCATGTATCAATCCCCTTTCATAAGGTGAATTTTTTCTCGTCCATAATTCACTTAAATATAATATACCGCTAAGTAAATCCAGTTCGTGCTGTGATGGGCTTGAATGTGGATTTACCGTTGTTATTCTTATTACGAATTACATAATAACACCTATGAAACCAAAATGAAAGTACTTTATTGGCGGACAAGCCATATTACACGAATTGAATAAATTATAGTTAATTTATCATCTAAAACGAACAGAACTCATTTTAACAATGACAAGGTATATTTTTACCCTATTTTATTCTGTGTATATATGTAATTTTTCCTATCTATCACGGTTATAGTGTCCTAGTACAAGACTATTATTTTCTCACAGTCCACTGTATACGTACGCAAATTTATATTTTTTTAATAGTACATTATCAATTAGAAAAGCCTTTTTATAGGTATTACCTGGCTTTTAAACGAAAAAAATCGATATACACATGAGCTTTGAGCTCTATATAGAGCTTCTAAAACAGACTTATATGTATATCGATCTTAAGTTTTCAATAGAAAGTTAAAATGTAAAACACTTATTCTTGTGCAGATTCAACAATTGCTTTCCATTCTGCAATTTGTTTTTCTTCTTCGGAGATAAGGGCTTTACCATTGTTACGTTGTCTTTCAACACATTCTGGAGCGGTACCAGAGTAGTTGTTACGACCTGCTACGCAAGCTTCGATGGAGATAGCATCAAGGATATCTGCATCAAAATGATGTGAGATAGCTTTGAAATCCTCAACGGATAAATCAAGCAATACGCAACCTTTTTCAATACAATGATGTACAGCATTACCTACGATTTCGTGAGCTTCACGGAATGGAACGCCTTTTTTCGCAAGGTAATCTGCCATGTCCGTAGCATTAGAGAAGTCATCATCGAGGACAGCTTTCATATGCGCCCCATTGACCTTCATACCGCGAATCATTGCCGCATTGATGGACAAGGCAAAGTGTACTGTATCGATAGCATCAAAAATACCCTCTTTATCCTCTTGCATATCTTTATTGTAGGTAAGTGGCAAGCCTTTTAAGGTAGTTAAAAGACCCAGTAAGTGACCATAGGTGCGACCAGTTTTACCACGAACGAGTTCACATACGTCAGGATTTTTCTTTTGTGGCATAATGCTAGAGCCTGTGCAATGAGCATCATCAAGTTCAATAAAATTAAACTCATTGGTAGACCACAAAATCAATTCTTCACTAAGACGGCTCAAATGCATCATCACAAGAGATGCAAAGGATAAGAACTCAACCACGTAGTCACGATCGGATACAGCATCCATACTATTTTCGTAAATACGAGAGAAGCCGAGTAGCTTTTGTGTATAGGTTTGATCAATACCGTACGTAGAACCAGCTAATGCACCTGCACCAAGTGGCATAATATCTGCATGCTTAAATACCATCAACAAACGATCAAAGTCGCGTTCCAACATAGAGAAGTATGCCATCATATGATGACCAAACAATACAGGTTGTGCCCGTTGTAAATGCGTATAGCCGGGCATGATAACATCGCTGTATTTTTCAGCAGTTTCAATGAGGGCTTTTTGCATATCTACGATGAGCTCGCCCATTTCTACAACGGCTTTACGCACGTACATATGTAAATCTACTGCACATTGGTCATTACGGCTACGACCTGTATGTAATCGGCCACCTGCTTCGCCAATATCATCGGTTAAGCGCTTTTCAATATTCATATGAATATCTTCAAGAGCCACGGAGAATGGGAACTCACCTTTATCGATTTGGTCTTTAATCTTTGTTAAGCCCTCAACTATAGCGTCCCGATCTGCGTCGGAGATAATATTTTGTTTTGCCAGCATTGTTGCATGTGCTTTACTACCTGCAATATCTTCGGCGTACATCCGCGCATCAAAAGCGATAGAGGATGTAAAATCCTCTACCGCTTTATCAGTGCCTTTTGTGAAACGCCCGCCCCACAATTTAGCCATTATTTACCTGCCTTTTCTTTCATCAATGCATTAATTTTGAGAGGTAAACCGAACAAGTTGATGAAACCAGCCGCATCAGCTTGGTTGTATACATCATCTTCTTCGAATGTTACGAAATCTTCGCTGTACAAGGAGTATGGAGATGTAGCACCAGCAGAAATGATGTTGCCTTTGTACAATTTAAGTTTTACATCGCCAGTTACAGTTTTTTGAGTTTCATCAACGAACGCTTGCAAAGCATACATCAATGGTGCAAACCACATGCCATCGTATACGAGTTCAGCATATTTGTTAGCAATAAGTTCTTTGTAGTGGTATGTAGCTCTGTCGAGGCAAAGGTATTCAAGTTCTCTGTGAGCATACATGATGATGGATCCACCTGGGTTTTCATAAACGCCACGGGATTTCATGCCTACTAATCTATTTTCAACGATATCTACAACGCCTACGCCATGGTGTGCACCGATTTCGTTGAGTTTTTCTAACAATTGTAAGGGAGTACCTTCTTGGCCATCTACCGCTACAGGTACGCCATCTTTGAAGGATACAGTTACATAACCAGCTTCATCTGGAGCTTGCTCAGGAGTATGTGTTACCAAGTACACATCATCTTTAGGAGCATTTGCTGGATTTTCAAGATCGCCGCCTTCATGGGACAAATGCCATACGTTTTGATCCATGGAGTACGGATGTTTTTTAGTAGCTACTACTGGAATGTCGTGCTTAGCAGCATACTCCATGCAGTCAGTTCTAGATTTCAAATCCCACTCTCTCCAAGGAGCGATAATTTTCATATTAGGAGCCAATGCTTTGATGGCGAGTTCAAAACGAACTTGGTCATTACCTTTACCTGTCGCACCGTGAGCAATAGCATCAGCACCTTCTTTTTCGGCAATATCTACGAGGATTTTACCAATCAAAGGTCTAGCGAAGGATGTACCTAATAAATATTTACCTTCGTAAACGGCACCCGCTTTTACTGTAGGCCACACATAGTCTTTTACGAACTCTTCTTTAGCATCCACGATGTACGCTTTAGACGCACCAGATTTGATCGCTTTTTTCTCAACTGCATCATAATCCTCAGGTTGGCCCAAGTCTACGCATACGGCGATAACTTCAGAACCATAATTTTCTTTTAACCAAGGAATGATAACGGATGTGTCCAAACCGCCAGAATATGCGAGTACTACTTTATTTGCTTTACCCATGATAACACCTCATAAACTACTATCTATTTATACTCATATAATCAATATTATATCAGATCATTGTGAAAGCACCGTGGTTGTATCTGCTACCAACGGTTACCTTCTCCTTCTGACAAAAAATAGTATACACCTGTATAATTATAAATGCAAGCATTATTTTTATTCAATTTAATTATATTTTTCGGAACGTAATTATTTAAATATAAAATAAGCTATATTATGTATTCGCCTACACAATATAGCTTATTTGGGGATGTTATTTAGGTATGTATTGGTTATATATTATTAAATACTTTAATTATATACCAAGTTTATATTACATTACTCTTCCACAAGCCCTAATTCTTGTTGGTATGCATAGTCTGCCTCGGCTTGTGTAATCATGCCTTGGTCTACCATTTGTTCTAAGACGAGTTTTTGTCTCGCCTTTGCCCCTTTATAGTTCGTATACGGATCCAAGTAGGATGGTGCATTTGGTAATGCTGCGAGGAGTGCACTTTGGGCCAAGGTCAATCGACTCGGGCTCGTTCCAAAATAGCCATGGGATGCCTCATAGATCCCGTAGTAGTTATGACCATAATATACAGTATTCAAATACATCGTTAGGATTTCTTCTTTTGAGTAATAATGTTCCATTTCACTGGCGAGAATGGCCTCTTCCACTTTACGACTCATAATTCGTTTGGATGAAAGGAAGAGATTTTTCACGAGTTGTTGTGTAATGGTACTGCCACCTTCGACGGTTTCACCAGCGATGGTATTCGTATAAAAGGCACGTATAATGCCGAGCACATCAATGGCGCCATGGTTATAATATCGCTTGTCCTCAATGGCAATAAGGGCATTTTTAGTATACTCAGGAATCACGTCACCCTTAACCCAGTGATCTTTTTTAATACGTTGATTCAGTGCTATTTCTACCTTTTCCTTAAAGGTAAATAGGCGGATAATCCGGTCCGTACGACTGAGAGTATCTTCACTTTCCTCTATTCGTTTTTCAACAGTTGTATGAGCGTTACTTTCACGATCTGAACCTTGATAACTATGGTATCCGTCGTATATAAACATAGCCAATATAATGACTACCACAAACACCAGTAAGTTTCGAAGGTAATGAAACACTTTCATTGCTTTCACCTATTTCATAAAGGCCTGTAGCTGAACACATATAATATAGAGATAATTATGTAACAATAGTTCTACAGCGCCTAATACATATACAAACACAATGTGTATTAAAAGTATTGTATCATATCAATCAAGAAGAAGATATGAATCATACTAGGTTTTAATGGGCGCCCATCGTGCAAAATATATTTGATAATTTAGATACTGTATGTAAAAGCCTACCTAAAAATATACGTTCCATACAATCGTAAATCTATATATGTAGATTTAATGCATATTAGGTTTACTTATTAAGTTGTATTACAGTCTTTAGATAGAGTATAATTAATGAGATGATAAAAACATGCCCATTGGAGGAGTAATATGAAACAGTGTATGGATTCAGAAAATCTGCATCGCCGATTGCGTAAAATCTTAGGTCAAGTGCAAGCTATTGATCGAATGATTGAAGAAGACATTCCTTGCGAAGATGTGTTGAGCCAAATTAATGCAGCTAAGTCTGCACTACACAAGGTAGGACAAGTAGTTCTTGAAGGTCACATCAACCACTGCGTACGTGATGGTATCGAGCATGGCGACGTAGACAAAACTATTAGCGACTTTACAAAAGCTGTAGAACGTTTTGCTAATATGGGAAAATAAAGAAGAGGCTAAATCGCCTCTTCTTTTTTGCATAAAAAAAGACTCTACCGTAGTAGAGTCCTTTTTATTTCCCTCACAAATTAGTCGTGATTAGTTGTTAAGAATTCGCTCAATGCAGCGAGTGCGTCGTCTTCGTCAGCACCGTCAGCTGTTAATGTAACGGATGTACCTTTTGTAGCGCCCAAAGTCAATACTGTTAAGATAGATTTAGCATCAGCTGTTTTGCCGTTAGCAGCGATTGTCACTTTGGAAGCGTATTTAGCCGCCAATTGTGTGAAAGCTGTAGCAGGACGAGCGTGTAAACCAGATTCGTTTGTAATTTCTACTGTTAATTCTTTCATGGTAACCTCTTTCTATCTCGATAGGCAGAGCCTATCCCTTACGTTCTAATAGATATATTGTATCAATTATAAGCGTATCAATTCAAGTATATTACATATGATTATGATGAAGCTTTACCAATTATAGTAAGCCTTTTTCTATTAATACGGATTTAGCATACCCTGTAATTTCTTCAGCCGTGTCCATAGTAAGAGCTTTATTGGCCACCTCTTCACATTCTGCTTTAGAAACAGAACGCAAGATATTTTTGATAAGTGGAATAGAAGATGCTGTCATGGAGAACTCGTCTAGGCCTAGACCTAACAAAATCATTGTAGCCACAGGATCGCCAGCAAGCTCACCGCACATGCCTGTAAATTTACCTTGTTCATGGCTCGCATCGATAACATGCTTGATAAGACGTAATACACCTGGATGCAATGGTTGATATAGAGAACCAATAGACTCGTTCATACGGTCTACAGCCAAGGTGTATTGGCATAAATCGTTGGTACCGATACTGAAGAAGTCTACATATTTAGCCAATATTGGAGAAATAACAGCAGCTGCAGGCACTTCGATCATAATACCAACCTTGATATCCTTGTTGAATTCTTTGCCTTCTGCTGTAAGTTCAGCCTTACATTCTTCGAGCATAGCATTCGCTTGTTTTACTTCTTCTACGGAAGCAATCATAGGGTACATGATGTGAATATCGCCAAAGGCACTAGCACGCAATAACGCACGCAATTGTACTTTAAAGATATCCGGACGGTTCAAGGAAATACGAATCGCACGATAACCAAGGAAAGGATTCATTTCACTTGGCAAATCTAGGCATTTCAATTCTTTATCGCCACCGATATCCATGGTACGGATAATAACAGGTTGACCCTGCATATCTTCTGCAACCTTTTTATATTCTTCAAACTGTACATCTTCTGTTGGCAACTCGTCGTTTTCCATGTACAAGAATTCTGTACGATATAAGCCAATACCTTGTGCGCCCATTGTAAGAGCGTGTTTAGCATCTTTAGACTTACCGATGTTACCGAATAATTCTACATGATGACCATCAGTAGTCTTAGCTTCAAGATTGGCAGATTCGCGCAAGCGTTTTAATTCCTCTTGGAACGCCGCAGCTTGGTTTGTGTATTCATCCCAATCCGCATTAGATGGATTCATTTCTACGATACCATCTGTGCCAAGAACCACTGCTTTATTTCCATCTACGAAGCTTTCAATGTCACCAACACCCATAACAGCAGGGATTTCCAAGGTGCGAGCCATGATAGCCGCATGAGAAGTAGGACCACCGGCCGCTGTTACAATGCCTTTTACAACATTTTTATCGAGGGAAGCCGTATCGGATGGTGCCAAATCTTGAGCCACCAAAATAACTTCGCCAGAAATATGAGATAAACCACGAGGGTTCATACCTAACATGTTGCGCATCAAACGATCACCGATGTCTTTAATATCCGCACCGCGTTCGCGCATATATGCATCTTCCATACCGAGGAAGATATTCGCAAAGGTTTCAATAGTTTGAGCTGTAGCCGCTACGACATTAGTATGGCTAGACTCAACGAGGGATTTAATACCATCAGACAAGGATGGGTCTTGTGCGATTTGCATATGCGCCTCAAAAATGGCTGCCTCTTCTGGGCCCATTTCGTCTAACGCTTTTTGACGAATCGTATCTAATTGTTTTAGAGTAGCCGCCATAGCAGCTGCAAACTTGCCAATCTCCTCTTCTACCTTGTCGTCAGCCACGGTGTAATCAGGAATGACAATTTCCTCTTGAATATATCTATATACATTGCCTACTGCAACGCCACGAGATCCAGAAATCCCTTGAATTCGCATATGTGTTCCTCTTTCTATTACGATAAACTACATTACTCTTTATTTTATCATTTCTCCGTTAAACAATAAAGTAATTAGACAACATCTATCAGCCTTAAAGGGCATCCCACATGGGTTGTTTTTGACGCATCAATCAATTTAGCTCGACACTAAAAGAAGGTTAATTTTTCGTCTATTTCGCCATAATTTTATAAGATTTCTTCTCATAATCAAGTATCATTTATGATATAATATAGAATATATAAACATATACATCTGGGACTTTCACGGGCTTCATGGTGAAAGTCTTACTTGTTGATAGGAGACTTTATGAAATTAACTAAAATGCATGGTCTCGGCAATGATTTTATCCTCTTTGCTGACCCAAAAGGAACTGAGAAAGATTACACAGATCTCGCTATTCGCCTTTGCGATCGCCGCACAGGCATTGGCGCCGACGGTCTTGCCATTCTAGTTCCTTCTGAAACATGCGATGTACGCATGCGCATCATCAACTCCGATGGTAGTGAAGCAGAAATGTGCGGCAACGCCATTCGTTGCTTTGCCAAATACGCTTACGAACACGGTGAAACTACGAAAGAGACTTTCACCATTGAAACATTAGCAGGTGTAATGAAACCTACCTTGACCATCGAAAATGGCATCGTAACACAAGTTACAGTAGACATGGGCAAACCATTCTTTAAATCTCAAGACATTCCTATGAATGTAGATATGGATAAGGTTATCGACGTAGACCTCGACGTAAACGGCGAAACCGTAACGGTCAGCTCCGTATTGCTCGGTGTGCCGCACACAGAGGTGTTCATCGACGATATTACAAAAGCACCTGTAACAACACAAGGGCCTATCCTTGAAAAACACGATGCGTTCCCATCCAATACAAATGTTAACTATATCGAAGTAATAAACGACAAGCATATCAAGGTGCGCACTTGGGAACGTGGCGCAGGTGCTACATTAGCATGTGGCACAGGCTCTTGCGCCTCTGCCGTTATGTCCTTCGAAAAAGGCTTAACAGGCCGCGAAGTAGATGTAGAGCTCTATTTAGGAACATTACATATTTCATACTTGGAGGATGGCACGGTGCTCATGACTGGCCCTGCTGAGGAAGTCTTCGAAACAGAACTTCCTATCGATTAAGATGAAGTGGTTACAACTCATATTAAATGCGTTTCTAAAGTATCAACAAGGCCGTTCTCTAATGCCGAAAAATACGGAGTCGCTCATAGGTTTACTCATATCTATCCTCGTCATTATCATCGCCGTAGCTAACGGTATTGCTATTGGTTACGCCTTGATAGTGGTATGGTGCATCATGGCCTATGTATTCTATCGCAAAGGATACCAACCAAAAGAACTGCTAACCCTATCATGGACAGGTGCTAAAACCTCGATTGTGGTAATGCAAATATTCTTGCTTATCGGTTGGCTCATCGCTATGTGGCAAGCAGCAGGCATCATCCCAATGATTATCGCCACCGGCATCGACTTGATTAATCCGTCCCTCTTTATTGCTTGTGCCTTCTTATTAACAGCGATTGTTAGCATGGTATTAGGTACAGCTTTCGGTACTGTAGGCACCATGGGTATCGTGCTCATCACGATGGCAAGGGCTGGTAATATTCCAGAGGATATCGTAGCAGGCGCCATTATAGCAGGTGCGTACTTTGGCGATCGCAATGGTCCTTTATCATCTAGCGCCTCTCTCGTAGCGGCTTTAACACATACAAAGGTACCAACCAATATCCCTATTATGTTTAAGGATGGTCTGCTAGCACTTGTGATTTCCACAGTGCTTTATCTATTACTATCTCAGTGGTTCCCACTCAACTATACTAATAGCTTGCTGCCCGATACAATCCACTTTGTATTCAACATCGATTGGATCTTATGGATTCCAGTGATTATCGTCATCGGTCTATTGCCTTTGAAAGTATCGATTCGATGGCCTATCGGCCTCAGCGCATTAGCCGCAGCCATTCTTGCTTATACTAATCAAGGGGCTACCCTTTCCGAATTGGGATGGTATACCTTAACAGGCTTTGAACTACCACATTATAATCCACTAGCAGATATCATTCACGGCGGTGGGCTGCAAACAATGTTCATTCCTACATTATCCATCTTTATGGCCACTGCCATTTCTGGCATGCTCGAAGGGGTTGGCTTCTGGAATGATGTTAGACAACTATTAGAGCGAGCTAAAACGCGGAGCGATGTATTTGCTGCCAATGTAGGTCTCGCACTCTTAACCGGCGCTGTAGGTTGTAGCCAAGCTATTGCGGTTGTGATGACACATTCTATTATGCGTATAACCTACGCTCAACGGGGTATTCAAGATGAAGATGTGATGCTCGACTTTGAAAACAGCGGCATCGTCATTGCCGCCTTACTACCATGGAACATCGCTGCTTATGTACCTGTAGTTATGATGGGTACTAGCACAGCCGGCTATGTACCATTCGCCTTCTTCCTATATCTCGTACCGCTCCTTTACTGGTTACGACTACGGAAGCAAGATCAACCAATCATAGGCTAATTACAAAATCAACAAATCATAGGCTAATTAATCTTAAAAGGGGAATTTGTATGATTTACACTATTACCTTTAACCCAGCCCTCGATTATATCGTGCGCCTAGATCACCTCAAGACGGGCACCATTAATCGTACAACTCAAGAATACGTTCTTGGTGGTGGCAAGGGTATCAACGTATCTATCGTGCTTAACAACTTGGGCATGGATACAACGGCACTCGGTTTCATCGCCGGCTTTACAGGTGAAGAAATCGTAACACAGCTCAATAGTTTCGGCGTAAAAGAAGATTTTATTCGCCTCCGCGAAGGATTAACCCGCATCAATGTTAAGGTGAAAGCCTCTGATGAGGAAACAGAGATCAACGGCCGTGGACCAATTATCTCGGACGACGAATTAGAAGCACTCTACAAGCAGCTCGATGCATTGACAGAAAAGGATACACTAATCCTTGCAGGCAGTATTCCTTCTAGCTTACCTAGCGATATGTACGAGCTCATTATGGAGCGCTTGCAACATAAAAACATTCGCATCGTCGTAGATGCTACAAAGGATTTACTTACACGAGTATTGCCATATAAACCGTTCTTGATTAAACCTAACAATCATGAACTTAGCGAAATCTTCGGACGCCCTCTTTCTACAAAAGAGGACCTCGTAGAAGCTGCCAAAGCATTGCAAGAGAAAGGCGCACAGCATGTGCTTATCTCTATGGCTGGTGATGGAGCTATCTTGGTCGCAGCTAATGGCACTGTATATACGAGCCCTGCCCCAAAGGGGACGCTCGTAAATTCTGTAGGCGCTGGCGATTCCATGGTAGCAGGCTTTATTACAGGCTTTGAAAAGACAGGGGATCTACAAGAGGCACTTTACTGGGGTATCTCCAGTGGCTCGGCCTCTGCTTACTCTGAAAACCTCGCTACACTACAAGAAGTAGAAGCATTACTTTCACAAGTACGAGTTAACTAGTTTTACATTTTATTTGCATCAAGGAGTACACATATGCAAATCACTGATTTATTAAAACCTCAATCCGTCCTGCTAAATGCAGACCCTGTTACAAAGGCTGACGCTATTTATACCTTAGGCGAGTTAATGGAAAAAGGTGGCAACCTCATCGACAAAGGTGAGTACTTAGCAGCCGTTTTTGCTCGTGAAGAATCTGGCTCTACCGGACTTGGTGACGGCATCGCTACACCACATGCTAAATCCACAGGCGTAAAAGAAGCAGGCCTAGCAGCTATGGTTGTGCCTCACGGCGTAGACTTCGAAGCACTCGACGGTCAACCATCTCGTTTATTCTTCATGATCGCTGCACCAGAAGGCGCAGCTGACACTCATGTAGAGGTATTGAGCCAATTAGCTATGATGGTTATCGACCCTGATTTCAAAGAAGCCCTCATCGCTGCTCCTACTGTAGAACGTTTCTTGGAACTCATAACAGCTAAAGAGCAAGGTAACTTTGATCCATCCGTTGAAGGATATATCAAACAGCCAGAATCTCAAGAGACTCCAAGTATTACCGATGCTATCGAAGCTAAAGCTACGGAAGCTATCGAAAAAGTGGCTCCTAAGATTTCTGTAGATAAACCGCACTACGATGTATTGGCTGTAACTGGTTGCCCTACTGGTATTGCTCATACCTACATGGCTGCTGAATCTTTAGAACGAAAAGCCAAAGAAATGGGCATTTCCTTAAAGGTTGAGAAAAATGGTGCTTCTGGTGTTAAAGATGCTCTTACAGCAGAAGAAATCGCTCATGCTAAATGCATCATCGTCGCTTCTGATCGTCAAGTAGAAATGGCGCGCTTTAACGGCAAACCTATGATTCAAACGAAGGTTGCGAACGGTATCAATAAAGCAGAAGAGCTTTTGACAGAAGCCATGGCCGGCACAGCAGCTGTATACCAAGCATCAGCAGCAGACCGCGAAGCTGCTGAAATCGCTGCTAGCGCATCTGACAGCGTAGGTCGTCAAATCTACAAACACTTGATGAACGGTGTATCTCACATGTTGCCATTCGTTATTGGTGGCGGTATCTTGATTGCCCTTGCATTCCTATTCGATATATTCGATCCTGCAAATCCTAAAAACTTCGGTTCTGGTACACCTTTATCTGCGTTCTTAATGCAAATCGGTGGTGCATCCTTTGGCTTCATGTTGCCAGTATTAGCTGGTTACATTGCTATGAGTATTGCTGACCGCCCAGGTCTTGTAGCTGGTTTCGTTGGTGGCTTATTGGCTAACCAAGGTGGCTCTGGTTTCCTTGGCGCATTGATCGCCGGCTTTGCAGCAGGTTATTTAGTATTATTAGTTAAGAAATTAGTCTCTGGTTTGCCTCAAGCATTGGAAGGTACAAAACCAGTTCTCTTCTATCCTGTACTTGGTGTATTGTTCATAGGTCTTGCCATTACCTTCGTAATCAACCCTCCTGTATCTGCACTTAACCAATGGTTAATGGACTCCTTGCAATCCATGGGCACTACTAGCCGCGTATTGTTAGGCCTCATCTTTGGCGCTATGATGTCCGTTGATATGGGTGGTCCTGTAAATAAGGCGGCTTACGTTATCGGTACAGGTGCTCTTGCGACTGGTGAATATGGTATCATGGCGGCTGTAATGGCAGGCGGTATGGTTCCTCCGTTGGCAATCGCTCTTTGTACTACATTCTTCCCTAGCCGCTTCACAGAAGCAGAACGCAAATCGGGTATTACAAACTATATTATGGGCCTTTCCTTCATCACAGAAGGTGCTATCCCATTTGCAGCGGCTGATCCAGTTCGCGTATTGCCTGCTTGCATCATCGGTGCTGGTACAGCTGGTGCGTTGTCCATGTTCTTCGAATGTACACTACGCGCTCCACACGGCGGTATCTTCGTAGTACCAACAATCGGTAACCCACTTCTATACCTTGCATCCATCGCAATCGGTTCCGTTGTGGCTTGCTTCATCTTGGCACTTGTAAAACCAAGCCTAAAAAAATAATTGTAAAAGCTAGTTTAATACTAGTACATATGACAAAAACGTACATATGCTAAATAAGTACATATAGCAAAAGGACTAGAACAAAATGTTCTAGTCCTTTTCTTATGTAAACTATCGACTTACATCATCATAAAATATGCCAAATACTTTCTTGAAAACTCGATTTGCTACATGATAGCTTTCAAAATCAAAGTCAGTCGGTGTTAAGAAAGTAACATGCTCATACCCTTTATAACCTGGTTGTGTAGGTTTACTTTCCCCATTAAGAGTATAATCCTGTTGCGCCTTAACAGTCCCTACAATACCAGAATCATCCATTTTTATATTCCATATATCATTTAAACTAAAATCAGGAAATCGTTGTGTAAACTCCGGCATTCTTGCTACTAAATTAACAAAGGAATACGTTAGATTATAGTCATACCGAATTGTATATTCCCGAATCAAATCAGAAGACGGTAATACAACGTATATCTTAGTCTCTATACTTTTTGTACGTGCATCGGTAGATATATCTCGAAGTGTGCTCAACTCAATATATTTACCATCTCCACCACCAGTATCACCTTTAGATATAATGTGTTCGAAACGACTTGTATCCTGCAATTCAGCATTCGAAACGGCTTTTACAGAATTAAAAGAACTACACAAAACACATAATAGTGCCATAAAAAATAAGAAACGTTTCATAAGGCACCTCATTTCACCACAATATCATCAAAATGCTGCTTATATGCAACGACAAACATGGCATCTGCTATAGCAAAGAGATTTTGATCGGAACGACTACGATCTAAAGGTCGTAATTGGTGCACTAAAGGAACTGTACTACTAACCTCAGTACCATCCCCATTAAATCGCTTCACCTCTCGTAAGTCAATTTGTATGCCAGAATCATCTTGTGCTGCCTTTATAACCGCATACATAGATGGGGATGGCTGTACTATTTGACTGGCGTGAATTAAAGAACCTAGTGAATAATTAGTATTATATGTGGCCGTTACTTCATATTCAGTAATAAACGTACCACGAGTATATTTATAAACGGTATAAAAAGTACCTTTTAATTTATAATGTGGCGCTGCGTATTCTAGTGCTTCTACAGAGTAAGTGTTTAAATAGTTTATTAGCCTATCCTTTGGATAAGTTCCTTGATAGGAATCGGTTTTTTGATATACATTTTTAAACTGTGGTGATCCATTTAATTCATTAATCGATATAGCCTGTGTCTGTACGGTGAAAGCACTTAGCACCATACAGGCTAATAAGAATTTTCTAAACATATTCTCTCCTTTATCAACAAAACTCAGCTAAATTACCAAAAGCATATCATATTTTATGGAAAGATGTATACATAAGAAAACGCCTATTCTAATTATTAAAGACAAAGTTTAATATTCCATGTACTTTAAAATTAATTATACTTTTCTAATTACATCTTCTTTACATCCATCTATTATTCATCTATATTTTCACAAATTGTACAAATATATCGATTTATGTTAAAATGTATAAATAAATTTTAAAATTATTAATTATTTTTTCAATTCTAGTTCGGAGAGTAATTCATGAAATCATCTAGGAAACGTAAGGTCACTGCCGCATTTTTTGCAGCAGCAGCGTTGGGTGGTGTTGCCCACGCAGCCCCTACCCTCAACATGAATGATTTAGTAGGTTCGAATACTACCACTGAATCAACGACGCAAGCCACTACGAATGTAGCGGCACCAGTCGTACGACCTGTAGTAACCCAACCTACCCCACCAATTACACAAACAACGGTTGTTACTCAACAACAAGCACCCGTAAGACCTACACAGGTACAACAAACTGTGCCAATGCAAACACAACCGGTGATGCAAGCACAAACAGTTAGACAACAAACTGTAACAACGCAAGCGCTGCCAAAGGTAACACCTTTGATTCCTCGTGTACGTCCAGTACCAGTAACAGATACTGCGAAAGCTTTATCTCAACAACATATGGCGGTTTCTCAACCACAATACGTTGTTAATAAACAAACTAACACTGTTATGGAGCCAACATTGGCTATGCATAGCTTGATGAATGTACAACGGAAAACAGAACCTGTTACTGTACAAAAACAAGTGGATGGCAAGCAACAAATTCAAACTACACAAGTACAACGTACGCCTGTAGTTGTACAAGAGCAATCTACTATGCCGTTAACAGTTGCAAATACAACAACTACTAAACCCGTGGTAGCTAAACAAAAATTGACTATCCGCGATATTCAACGTGCTGAACGTGAAAGAATCGCTCAATTAGAAGCAGAAGAAGCAGCTAAACAAAGTGGCGTGGTCCAAGTTGATCAACAAATGGCTGCCCAAAAGCAAGCCGAGGCTCAACGTCAAGCAGCAATTCTCGGTGAGCAACAACGTCAAATGGCGTTGCAAGCTGAGCAACAACGTATTGCCCAACAGCAAGCCGAAGCTCAACGTCAAGCAGCAATTCTTGCTGAACAACAACGTCAAATGGCGTTACAAGCTGAGCAACAACGTATTGCCCAACAGCAAGCCGAGGCTCAACGTCAAACAGCAATTCTTGCTGAACAACAACGTCTTGCGGCTGAGCAAGCTGAAGCGCAACGCCAAGCGGCTCTAAGAGCGGAGCAAGAGCGTATTGCAGCTCAACAAGCAGAGCAAGCACGTATTGCAGAAGCACAGCGTCAAGCGGCTGAACAAGAACGCCTTCGTATCCAAGAAGAGCAACGTCGTATCGCTTTACAACAAGCAGAGCAACAACGTCTTGCGGCTGAGCAAGCTGAGGCACAACGCCAAGCAGCTTTAAAAGCGGAGCAAGAGCGTATTGCAGCTCAACAAGCGGAACAACAACGTATTGCAGCTGAGCAAGCCGAGGCTCAACGCCAAGCAGCTCTAAAAGCTGAACAAGAGCGTATTGCAGCTCAACAAGCAGAGCAACAACGTCTTGCGGCTGAGCAAGCTGAAGCGCAGCGCCAAGCGGCTTTAAAAGCGGAGCAAGAGCGTATTGCAGCTCAACAAGCAGAACAACAACGTATCGCTGTGGAACAAGCTGAGGCTCAACGCCAAGCGGCTTTAAAAGCGGAACAAGAACGTATTGCAGCTCAACAAGCGGAACAACAACGTATCGCGGCCGAGCAAGCTGAGGCTCAACGCCAAGCGGCTTTAAAAGCGGAGCAAGAGCGTATTGCAGCTCAACAAGCAGAACAACAACGTATTGCTGCTGAGCAAGCTGAAGCTCAACGCCAAGCAGCTCTAAAAGCTGAACAAGAGCGTATTGCGGCTCAACAAGCAGAACAACAACGTATTGCTGCTGAGCAAGCTGAGGCTCAACGCCAAGCTGCTTTAAAAGCAGAACGTGAACGTATCCTTGCTCAACAAGCTGAGGAAGAACGTTTAGCTGCTGAAGAAGCTGCGCGTCAACGTGCAGAAGCTGCCGCTAAAGCTGAAGCAGAACGCCAAGCAGCTCTAAAAGTAGAACAAGAACGAATCGCGGCTGAGCAAGCTGAAGCGCAACGCCAAGCGGCCCTAAAAGCAGAACAAGAGCGTATCGCGGCTGAGCAAGCCGAAGCTCAACGCCAAGCAGCTCTAAAAGCAGAACAAGAGCGTATCGCGGCTGAGCAAGCTAAAGCTGAACGTGAAGCTGCTATAAAAGCAGAACAAGAACATATCGCAGCCCAACAAGCAGAAATTGCAAGACAAACTGCGATCAAAGAAGAACAAGAACGTTTAGCTGCTGAGCAATTAGCAAAAGAAGAAGCGGAAGCTGCTGCTAAGGCTCAAGCTGAAGCTGAAGCAAAAGCTAAAGCCGAGGCAGAAGCTAAGGCTAAAGCACAAGCTGAGGCTGAAGCAAAAGCTAAAGCTGAAGCTGAGGCCGCTGCTAAAGCTCAAGCTGAGGCTGAAGCAAAAGCTAAAGCTGAAGCTAATGTTCAGGAAAGCAAATTGCCTCAATCCTATGTAGATGCTCGTAATGAGGCATCCACTAAAGGATCTGTTGTAATAGAAGAGAAAGATATTCTTTCCCAACCAATGGAACCGCCATTGCAAGCCGATGCATCTTCAAAGATTAGTCTTGCCTTCGACGTGAAAAATTACGAATCTATGTCTACAACAGTAGATAATAAGGAAATCAAATATCGCGCCTTCGAATATATCCCTTACGTGGCTAATCCTATCGATATCGATCAACAATACATGAACATTTATGTACCAGAAGAATACTTCAACAACGGTACTGTAAATGGTTACAATACACAAACAGCCCCTATCTTCATGCCAAATGCTGTAGGTGGTTACATGCCAAGCCAAGCTATGACTCCAAAAGTTGAAAATAGCAAACCTAACAGTGTTGTATATGCATTATCCCGTGGTTACGTAGTAGCCTCCCCAGCTACACGTGGCCGTACAAACAAAGCATCCGATGGTAACTTCATCGGTAAAGCACCAGCAGTAATCGTTGACTTACAAGCAGCTACGGCATACTTGCATGCAAATGATTCCACTATGCCAGGTAATGCAAATCGCATTATCACCAATGGTACAAGTGCTGGCGGTGCGGTATCCTTGTTACAAGGCGCTGCAGGCAACAGCTCCGACTTCCAACCATATTTACAAGCATTAGGTGCGGCTACAGCGGCAACGAATGTATATGCAGTTTCTGCGTACGCCCCTATCACTAACCTTGATGCGGCAGATATGGCTTATGAATGGAGCTATAATGGTATTACCTCCTCCAACAAAGTATCCATGAGTCCTGATGATGTGGCTTACTCCAATCTGCTTAACGAACACTTCCCTGATTACGTAAATAACTTACAATTACATGACTCTGTAGGTCGTGTGTTGAAATTAGATAAGAATGGTAACGGTACTTTCAAAAACTATGTGAAAGAATTTATCGTTGCAGCCGCTAACAAGGCACAAGCTAAAGGTAGTGATCTATCTAAACATACATATCTTGTACGTGATAACAAAACCGGTACAATCAAAGATATTAACTGGGAAGCTTATAACCGCTTTGTAAGTCGTTCTAAAGCTCCAGGTGCATTCGATTCCCGTTCTAATGACTCTGGCGAGAACAACTTATTCGGTACAAGTACAATAGATAACAATCACTTTACAATTACTGCAGCTTTACACGATACAACCTCTAATCCAGAGGCATATGTACAAAATGCTAAGGTCGTTACTATGATGAACCCAATGAACTATCTCGGTTCTCCAGCAGCGACAAATGCACAGTTCTATCGTATCCGCTATGGTACAGCTGATAGCAATACATCTGTAGCAATTCCATTGATTGTTGGTACCCGTGCTCAAAACCTTGGGTATAAAGTAGATATGGCTACACCATTTAATGTAGACCATTCTGGTGACTACGATCTAGATGAATTATTCAACTGGATGGACAATATCGTTAAGAACGGTAGATAATTACAATTAAATACATACCATAACATGAAAGGAGCTACCTAGTAGCTCCTTTTTCTTTATGTTAAATTAAATATCCCTAACATAAACTTCCACTATGTTAAGCACGAAAAAGCCCCTCAAAACGAGGGGCCTTGATATATTAGGAAAGCATATTCACTGCTTTCACCAATCATATTCTATTACACTTCAGGGAATAAAGCTGTAGACAAGTAGCGTTCGCCTGTATCAGGAAGAATTACTACGATGTTTTTACCTTTATTTTCAGGGCGTTTTGCCAATTCTTGAGCGGCCCAAAGAGCTGCACCAGAGGAAATGCCTACCAATACGCCTTCTGTATGACCAAATGCTTGAGATGTAGCGAAAGCATCTTCGTTAGTTACTTGGATTACTTCATCGTAAATATTAGTATCCAAAGTATCAGGAATGAAGCCAGCGCCTAAGCCTTGGATTTTATGAGGGCCTGGTTTGCCGTTAGACAATACTGGGGAATCAGTTGGTTCCACAGCTACTACTTTAACATCTGGGTTTTGTTCTTTTAAATAACGACCTGCACCTGTTAGAGTACCACCTGTACCAACACCTGCTACATAGATATCTACTGCACCATCTGTATCTTGCCAGATTTCAGGACCAGTTGTTTTATAGTGAATTGCTGGGTTTGCTTGATTTACGAATTGACCCGCCTCGATGGCACCAGCTGTAGCTGTTACAATTTCTTTAGCCTTTGCAATAGCACCTTTCATACCAAGAGAGCCATCAGTCAATACAAGTTGAGCACCATAGCCAAGCATCAATTTACGACGTTCAATGGACATTGTTTCAGGCATTACGATAACTACTTTATAGCCAAGCGCTGCACCAACAGCAGATAAGCCAATACCTGTGTTACCAGATGTAGCTTCTACGATTGTACCACCTGGTTGTAATTCACCAGACTCAACAGCTGCTTGAATGATCGCTGCTGCAATACGGTCTTTTACAGAACCACCTGGATTAAAGTATTCCAATTTAGCGAAGATATTAGCGTCTGCACCAAATTTAGCACCAAAACGTGTAGCCGCTAATAGCGGTGTTTTACCAATCAATTCAACAAAAGATTTTGCAATTTTAGACATAGTAGTTACTCCTTATTAAATAGAACCATCCCAATTATCATATTTTGTATCAAGTTTAGCGTAAGTTCCGTCAATTACATCTTGAAGAGTTACGTTTTCTAAATAATCATGAATATAGTTTTGTAATCCTGCCCAGAAACCAACAGTGCGTTCGTTGATTACCGTATCAGTACTCACCCCTTCATCAAGGGTGGAAATGATAGCCATAGATTCCTCTGTAGCAAGCAAAATTTCAATAATTGTGTACTCTTTAGGGCTTTTAGACAATCGATAGCCGCCGTATTTACCACGAATGCTATCCACTAGGTTTGCAGCACCCAAACGAGCTACGATACCTTCTAGGTATTTTTCAGAAATGCCTTGTCGCTCTGCCACAGATCGCAAAGATACTGGTTTATCTTGACCTTGCTCTGCTAAATCGATGAGAACCATCAATGCATAACGACCCTTTGTGGAAATCCTCATATATGTTGCCTCTCTTTGTAAAAGTTAGTGCGCTAACACACCCCATGTTATAAAGCACTTGTTATACTATTTTTATAAAACCTTGTATATTACTAGGAATTAATTTCATTATAGACCACTCATGACAAAAAAGCAAGAACTTATTTCCTACTTTTACAAAGGGATATAGATAACACAAAAGGACCAGCCCGAAGGCCAGTCCTTTTGCGTATAGTTTGTAGTTTGTTATATGAGGTTTACCATGATGAATTGGAGAGGGTTCATCTGGTATTGGGACTTACCGTATCGTCAGGAAAACGATGCGCGCCCGTGTTCTTGTCATTTGAGGAGTTGTCTAGATTACTCTAGCACTTAAGTATAGGTTTCTAAATTAGATTTTACCTACAAGATCAAGACCTGGTTTTAAAGTGTCTTTACCTGGTTTCCAACGTGCAGGGCACACTTGGTCACCATGTTTTGCTACGAATTGAGCAGCTTGTACTTTACGAACCAATTCTTCAGCGGAACGACCGATACCCATGTCATGGATTTCAGCTGTACGTACGAAGCCTTCTGGATCTACTACGAAAGTACCACGGTATGCCATAGCGGATTCTTCTTGGAATACATCGAAGAAGTCAGCTAATTCATGTTTTTTGTCAGCTAACATGTAGTACTCGATTTTATTGATAGTTGGAGAAGCATCAGACCATGCTTTGTGAACGAATTCGGAGTCACAAGATACGGAGTAAACTTCGCAACCCAATTCTTTCAACTCTGCATAGGAGTTTTGTACGTCTTCCAATTCAGTAGGGCACACAAATGTGAAATCTGCTGGATAGAATACGAATACAGACCATTTACCCAACACGTCTGCAGTGCTTACTTTTACCAATTCAGGTTTTTTGAAAGCATCAAGTGTAAATTCAGGAAGTTGTTTACCAATAATAGACATGTTATGTCCTCCTTGTGTGAGTTTCAAATTGTAATGATTATATTTGTATTGGTGCACTTAACACCATCGGTATATCTATCTTTGTCTATATAATAACAAATATCATTCAATATTGCAAGTGTTATTTTTAAATTTATCGATATATTTTTTCAATATTTTTCGATGTAAATAAAAAAGAAGAAAGATGCTCATTTCTGAGCATCTTTCTTCTTTTTACGTACTACAATAGATTTACTACTTATAGTAGAATGATCAAAAGCGATTAAACCCGCTATATTAGCAAGCCCTCTCCGTGCTATGTGACCAGTTGTAGATTGTTCTTTTCCCGATTTACCATATACAAACTGCTCTAGTTTGAGTGCAGCTAATATAAATATACCTATAATAGATAAAAGAGATCCCATGGCTCTACTCTATTTTTTTAGTTCTAAGATCGCATCTACTAAACCGCGGAATAATGGATGTGCATTATTTGGACGGGATTTAAGTTCTGGATGCGCTTGTGTACCGATGAAGAATGGATGATTTTTCACTTCTACACTTTCCACAAGTCGACCATCTGGAGATGTACCAGAGATAACAAGACCAGCATCAGTCAATTGTTGACGGTATTCGTTATTGAACTCATAACGGTGACGATGACGTTCATAGATAAGGTCTTCCCCATACACTTCGCGAGTTTTTGTACCCGCTTCTACTTTACATGGGTAAACACCAAGGCGCATTGTGCCACCTTTTTTATCTACATCAACTTGGTCACTCATCAAATCGATCACTTTATATTTAGCGTTTTCATCGAATTCGCTAGAAGTGGCACCTTCCATACCGCATACGTTACGAGCAAATTCCATTACTGCAGTTTGCATGCCAAGGCATAGACCAAGATATGGAATATTGTTTTCACGAGCGTATTGGATTGTGCGGATTTTACCTTCTACACCACGAGAACCAAATCCACCAGGTACGATGATACCTTCAACACCATCAAATATCTCTTTAGGATCTATAGATGTATCATCAAGTTCTTCGGAGTCAATCCAACGAATATTCACTTTAGTACCCGTAGCAATACCAGCATGATCTAGAGCTTCAACTACGGATAAATACGCATCATGTAATGCTACGTATTTACCAACGATAGCCACTGTAATATCTTTGCTTGGATTCAAGATTTTGTGAACCATTTCTTTCCATGCAGTCATATCGCAAGGACGTTCTTCAAGACCTAATTTTTTGATAACGATGTCATCAAGACCTTGGTCTTGCATCATCAATGGTACTTCATAGATGGAGCTGCAAGTTTTGTTTTCAATAACTGCTTCTGGTTCTACGTCGCAGAACAAAGCAAGTTTTTCTTTCATTTCATCAGAAATATGTTTTTCACTACGGCATACCAAGATATCTGGTTGAATACCGATGCTGCGCAATTCTTTTACGCTATGTTGTGTAGGTTTTGTTTTCAACTCGCCTGCTGCATTGATGTATGGTACCAATGTAACGTGAATGTACAGTACGTCGTTACGACCTACTTCTTTTTTTACTTGGCGAATAGCTTCCATGAACGGCAAGCTTTCAATATCGCCTACTGTACCGCCGATTTCAGTGATAACTACATCAGCGTTATCCTCTTTACCTACGCGGTATACATTTTGTTTAATTTCATTTGTAATATGTGGAATTACTTGTACAGTGCTACCCAAGTAGTCACCTTTACGTTCTTTATTAATTACAGACCAGTACACTTTACCAGCTGTAATATTAGAACGTTTACTAAGGTTAATATCGATGAAGCGTTCATAATGGCCTAAATCAAGGTCAGTTTCAGCGCCGTCATCTGTTACGAATACTTCACCATGTTGGTAAGGGCTCATCGTACCAGGGTCAATATTAATGTATGGGTCAAATTTTTGAATCGTTACATTGAAACCGCGGTTTTTAAGCAAGCGACCCAAGGATGCTGCTGTAATCCCTTTACCAAGAGAAGAAACAACGCCGCCAGTTACGAAAATATACTTAGTTGCCATGATGCCTCCCACCTATTACATTTTTTCCGGAGCGGAAATACCTAAAATACCCAAGCCTTGACGAAGTACGAGGGCAATTGCTGTGATTAATCCTAGACGAGCTTGTTGCAACGCTGGATCTACGCCAATGATACGACCTTGACGATAGAAGGAGTGGAACATGCTTGCTAAATCGTATAAGTAACGAGCAATACGATGAGGCGCGCGATGTTCAGCAGATTGAACTACCTCTTCTGGATATTCAGCTAATTTCTTAATTAATTCTAATTCCATTTCGCTTGTAAGCGTTGTGAAATCAGTTTCACTATAATCGCCAAATGCGATGCCAGCTTCACGCACTTGGTTGTAAATGCTGTGAATACGAGCATGAGCATATTGGATATAATACACTGGGTTATCATTGCTACGAGATTTCGCCAAGTTAATATCGAAATCAAGTTGGCTATCTAAGGAACGCATCAAGAAGAAATAACGAGATGCATCTACGCCTACTTCATCAATCAACTCATCTAATGTAACGCTATCGCCACTACGTTTAGATAATTTAACGAGTTCCCCATCGCGGAACAATGCTACCATTTGTAATAACAATACAGTTAATTGGTCTGGGTCATAACCGAAAGCGGCCATAGCAGCTTTTACACGGCACACATAACCATGATGGTCAGCGCCCCAAATATCAATCATTTCTTTGAATCCACGATCATATTTGCTACGGTGGTATGCAATATCTGCCGCCAAGTATGTAGGAACGCCATTATCACGAATAACAACGCGGTCTTTATCGTCACCATAATCAGTGGATTTCAACCACAAAGCGCCGTCTTTTTCGTATACTTTGCCAAGAACCTTCAACGCCTCTATAGAGTGATGAATTTCCTCAGTTTCGTGAACAGTACGCTCAGAGAACCAATTATCAAAAGTAACGCGGAAGTTTCTCAATGTCTCCTCTAGGCGAGCTAGTTTTTCTTTAAGACCTTCCTCTTTGAACAAGGCAATACGATCTGCTTCGTTCATAGCATTCAATTTATCAAAGCCTTCGCGTTCTGCAATAGCTTTTGCAGTCTCGATAATATCAGGACCTCGGTAGCCATTTTCAGGGAACACGAGAGCCCCTTCTGGAATATCGAATTCAGGCATGGAACCATCTTCGTTGCGCTTAGGTGGGAACACTAATGTCGCACCTTGCAACTCTTGGAAACGGTACTCAATGGAGATAGCCATATTATCGATTTGGTTACCCGCATCATTGATATAGTACTCAGACTGTACATTGTAACCTGCTGCACGCAACAAGTTTACAAGTGCACTACCATACGCAGCACCACGACCATGACCTACATGCAACGGACCTGTTGGGTTCGCACTTACGTACTCTACTTGAATCGTATCGCGTGCACGCAATGGTTGAACACCATACTGATCTCCAGCATTTAAAATGGCTTTCAGCGTATCGTACACCATATCAGATTTCAAGAAGAAGTTGATGAAACCTGCACCAGCAACCTCAGCACGTTCGAGCCAATCAAAATTCATATGGCTAATCAAAGCCTCTGCAATAGCACGAGGGTTTTGACGGGCTATACGAGCGGATTGCATAGCAATATTTGTAGAAAAATCACCGAATTCTTTTTGAGGTGGCACTTCGAGAACGATTTCTGGATATTCCCCAGCTGGTAAACCACCGCTGTTAATCGTATCTTGTAATGCCTGTTCAATCCCCGATTTCAGGATTTCCTTCATTTCCATGCTCTGTATCCTCCCGCACGTCTATATCTAACTGATTATAAAATTGCCATTCACCTTCAACGGAAATGTCATATCCTAAATGAACATGACCTACGCCTTCGTGAAAGTCTACTGTTAATTCATGAGTGTTCACGGCCATGTGTAAATCACCATACGGTGTTTCATACACGGACTCGCGCTCTTCACCACGGACGTATTGATGACGCATATTCACAGCCCCTGTTCGGAGCAATACAATAGAGTCATCATGGATTTTAATGGTCGTCTTTACCCCATCTAAGCCAGTCACACTAGATTCTTCGTAACGCACATACTGGGCATTACCCTTTTCATGTGATGTACCTGGGGAAATCAGTTCCACTACGGTATCCTTGCCGTCCATATCTCGTTGTACACTTTTTACGGACACTAGAACCCGCTTCATTTTCAACCTCCATGGTAGTAATCAATCATCATATTATACCATAATTAAGGACTATTTTGCACCCTTAATGAGCCTCAACTTCTTAGTCTTAGTCATCTGTTTAATGGCATATTCCCTACGTTGAGCCTCATGTTTATGGTGAAAGCTTTCAGCATACACCAAGGTCACAGGGCGCCGGCCCCTCGTATACTTGGCACCACCTGGAATATGTCCATTGTGCGCATCAATACGGCGCTCAAGATCTGTAGTCCATCCACAGTACAAGGAATCATCCGCACAACGCACCAAATATATATAGTGCAACTCATCAGATCCCTTCATTTCACCAGTCCCGTCCTGCAAGATTGATTCACAATCCAAGACAGATCCTTGTAAGGCTTGTGGAGATGAACTTTCACAAGAACTAGACCCTTGAGTAGTACTCTTCTTATTTGCCATTTTTCGCATCATCAGTAATTGGTTCCAATGTAATGGTATTAATGATTACTGGTTCTACAGGCTTATCGTTGCGGCCAGTTTTTACTTTGCCGATTTTTTCAACTACATCCATACCTTGTACTACAGTGCCAAAGATAGTGTGTTTATTATCTAGCCAATCTGTAGGACCTAAGGTAATGAAGAATTGGGAGCCCCCAGTGTTCGGACCACGGTTAGCCATGGCAAGAACGCCCATTTTGTTGAAATGCAAGTCATTAGAGAATTCATCAGGAATTGTATAGCCTGGACCGCCAGCACCTGTGCCATCTGGATCCCCGCCTTGAATCATAAAGCCTTCGATAACGCGGTGGAATGTAACACCGTTATAGAAGCCTTTTTTCACTAGGTAATCAAAGTTTTTTACTGTAATAGGTGCTTTAGAGCCTAACAATCGAACTTTGAATTGACCATAATTTGTATCAAAAATAGCGTATTCATCAGCAATTGGCGCGTTAGAGAAGTTAGGCATAGCTACCGTTTCTGCTTTTACAGTATTCCCTTGTGGTTGTTCCCCACTTTTTGTACCACATGCTGCTGTACCAAGCATTGTAATCCCTAACAGTGCGCATAAAGCCAAGCGTTTCCAGTTCATAGTTCCCCCAAAAATGTATCATCTATACTAACATGTATGTAAAATTCACATAGAAAAGCCGCTCAACCCGTGAGCGGCTCTTTTTTAGTATATCATATTACACTCGTATTGAAAGCCAAAATATTCTAAAAAATCATTAAATTTTACTAGAATATTTTGCCCTATACAATATCTCTACCATATAGATTAATAACACGCTTAATTAATAGAGCATTTCAATACATAGCGAAGCAACATACATTCAATATTTATTTAATAAGATTTTTGCGTTCTTTACTACCTTTAGGTTTTACCTTTAACTTGATAGCCTTGCCAGTTTCATCATAAGTAGCTTCAATGATTTTGTCGCTTTCCAAGCCGCCGCCCTCAGAGTCAATTTGATTTACAAAGTAGAGGAATTTTTGGCTTTTCGGCCCCCAACCCATACCGGCTTTTGTAATGAAACCTGTATAAGTATCTTTCAACTCAGGATTGGATTGACCTTCTTTTTTGAAGCTTTCAATAACAGTTGCCATCATATCTGGATTTAGATTGTCGATGGAGTAGAATGTCTGAGCAATATCGTTCTTGCCTGGACCAACTACTTCAACAGGCGCGCCATCAGACCAAGTTTGCTTTTCAAGATCATATTGGTAACGTAACAACTCAGTAGTCCCTGGTTTTACTACGTCAATCTTAAAGGCCTTTTGATCAAAAGTCATGTCCCCAGAGACTTGAATTGGGGCAGTTTTTAATTCGCCTCGTTCTTTCAATTTATTAATAGCAGTTTTCCAAGTATCTGCTTTAGATATTTTATCTGTAAGAGCTACATTATTGGAACGATCCTGTGCCAACGCCTCTTGCTGTGCCTTTTCAAATCTAGCCTGTTTATCCTCTTTAGACTCACCACAGCCAGCTACAACGAATAAACTCATAGATAATACACCGGCCATCAAGCAACGAGACCACAACTTCTTATTCATAATTATCTCCTTAACACACAAAAATAATTGTACTCATAACATACAAATAGATAATAAATAAACTACTTATTTAAACAGCTTATTCACCTAAATACTCTTTATATAATTTAGGATACGCTTCTTTAAATTCCATTGGGCGATAAATTTTCCCAAATACCAATGCATCGGGATTCCCCTTCTCATTAGGATCCCGTTCATTGACATAGACCACTTCCTCAAAAGGCTCATCAAGACCATAACGGAATGGATATTTCCCTCGACGAGCGATATAGATATCAGAATGCGTCGTCATAGGACCTACATATACATCATTCCCAATAGATGTGGTTACTTCACCATGTTGAACATTACCAACCTTGCCTTCCCCATATTGAACATACCAAATAGCATATGTCGTTTCCGTGGGATTCAAAATGGACTTCATATCATATTGAGAAACCGTAAAGGTTTTTGTTTCGCCTTTCGGTGTAACCAATGTATGAGAGCCCTCTTTCAAGTCGATTTCCTTCACGCTATGGGCATCCACAGTATAACTTGTACCATCCAATGTGAAAGTAACACTAGCATCGGTAGGATTATCTACATAGGTAGTGCCTTTATAAATAATTTCATCTAACACGGATTTAAAAGCTTGATATCTACCGCAACCGGTAATGAGCAACAAAGACATTAATAACGTAAAAATACCAAATAATTTTACGAACCGTTTCATTGGCTCTCCTCATATACAAATTAGTTTTTATTTTACAAATCATAATTATGGAGAAGTATGTACTGCCATTAAGCCGTATACTTCATACTATAAAGAGAGTCTCACGTAAAACGAGAGGCTCTCTTATAAAAGCGATATTATTTTTTCTTACCGTCCAAATCATCTGGTTTAGTGCGGTTATAAGAATCAATGTAACTATTATATTGTTGAATCATACGATTAAGGTTACGATCTTGGTATTTATCATTAGGATCAACCATTACTTGACGAATAGCACCAACAGTATCATTGAAGTTACGAACTAAAGATTCTTTATGGGAGTCTTTTGTGTCTATACCATTAAGCAACGCTTGAATTTCGCCAATTTCTTTTTCGATAGCAGCTTTATCAGGGTTAGTGTACGTTGCTTGTACTTTTTCAACTAATTCAGTCAAACGAAGAGTTGCTTCCATAACGGCAGCATAGTTTTTGTAACCATCTTTCTTCATTTGTTCCATTTTCTTTTTATTTTTTTCTTTGTTTGTTGTATTTATAACTTCACCTAGCTTATCATAGGCAGCATTGAATTTCTCTACAGCTGCTACGTATTTAGCTGCTAGCTCATTACCTTTAGCCTTACCATCGTTTAGATATGCTTTAGAATCAGTATAGGATTTAAGTTCTTTATAAACAGGCATTAGTTCATCCAATACAGCTAATACATTGTCGCGCTCAGTATCAACTTCTTTGTATGTATTGCCTATTTCTTTACTTTTCTTCAAACCATTTTGTAAGCTTTCAAATTTAGGTTGAGTATTAATAGCATACTCATCGTAACCAGCTTTCAATTTAGCAAGGTTTTCAGCATGTTGTTGACCCCAAGTTACGTTATTGCCATTAAATTCATTTGTTGTCTTAATCAGTTCATCAAATGCCTTATTTAGTTTTTCGTCAGACTTAGAGTCTGTAACAGAAGATACTGCAGAGGACACTTTATCAGCTGCCTTATCACTGCCGCAACCAGAAACGAATAAACCTGCTGTTAAAGCACCTACACACATTAAGGTGGAAATTAACTTACGTTTAGAGCTCATAATCATTCTCCTATACAAACATAACAGTATAATCATCTTTTATTATACCAACTTATAAAACGTTTTCCCATGAATTAAGGGTGAATTTCATTACATCTCCATGCAAAAAATGCAAATAAACATATTTTTAATATGATAATATTCCAATTTTGCAAATTATATCCAATATACTTGACTGCAACTCTCAAAACAATGTATATAATTCGTTATGTACTTATTTTATGCAGCCACATATGAGAGAGAATACTTTATTATTGTAATCATTATGCTGCTATAGTTATTGTTAAAGGAGAGAAACTATGGACGATATTTTATCACTCTTGACCTTTATTTTTTTCTACACCATTTTTAGTTGTATTTTTACATTCTTCTTAATCTTAATGGTTCGTGCCATTATGCGTCGTTCTCTACGTCGTGAACAAACTACAGAAAAGGTACTACGTAATACATTTAATGCAGTAAAAACAATGTATTTTGTTATTTTCCTACTCTTTAGTGGCATTCCTGGCGCTATTATGTACTGGTTGAAATTCCGTACACCTATGATGGAAGAAGTTCGCCAAAACATGATCCAACGCGGTTACGATGTAAGCGATTTAAAATAGAATTAACAAAAAAACAGAGCTCCCAAAGGAGCTCTGTTTTTTTACCCTTACGCACTCGTTAGCTATTTGATTATTTAGCGTCGAATTGGTCTGGAGTTGTGCTGTTATACGTATCAATATAACCATTGAAACCTTCAATCATGTTGTTAAGGTTGTTGTCGCTTGGATCAGCTAGCACTTGACGTACATCACCGACTACGGAATTGTAACGATCAGCAAGCACTTGACCACGGTCGTTGTTTATGCTCTTAAGCAATGCTTCGATTTCGGAAAGTTCTTTTTCTACAGCTGCTTTATCAGCATTTTGAGGAGCTTTTTCCAATTTATCCACAAGCTCAGTTAAGCGAAGCGTAGATTCCATTGCTGCCGCATAACCTTTTTTACCGTCTTTTTTCAATTTTTCGATTTGTTTTTTGCTTTGTTCCGCATTAACTTTATTTAGAGTTTCGTTGAACTTCGCATAAGCAGCATCGAATTTTTCTACTGCTGCTACGTATTTAGCAGCAAGTTCTTTACCTTTAGCGCCCCCATCGTTCATGTAAGCTTTAGAGTCATCATAAGCAGTCAAATCTTTATATACCGGCACTAATTCATTAAGAATGTTCAATACATTGTCGCGCTCTGCATCAACTTCTTTAAATGTAGAACCTTCTTTTTTAGCTTTTTCTAAATCTGCTTGTAGTCTGTCAAAGTGAGGTTGGTTAGTAATAGCACCTTCTGCAAAACCACCTTTTAATTTAGCCAAACCTTCTGCTTGGAATTGAGCAAATGATGCATTGTCACTGTTGAAGCGGTTAGTTGCATCGATAAGTGTATTAAGCTTTGCAGCAGCTTTTTCATCACCACCATCAACTACGGAGGATACTACGGAACCAATGCCGCCCGCTTTATCGCTACCGCAACCAGATACAAATAAGCCTGCAGTCAAAGCGGCTACACAAAGTACAGTGGAATATAATCTACGTTTGTTGTTCATGACTTCTCTCTCCTATTTACACACAAGTATAGAACTAAATGCATTATACTAATTATGCCACACTAATTTCGTAGCTACAGCTACTTTAATTAAACATTTATGTAAATCTCACTTTAATTAAGGGAATTAACTATACATCAGTCGATCCACTTAAAATGTTTACACGCATTATAAATGCCGTCCTTATCACAGTCTGTAGTAATATAGTCCGCTTTTGCTTTTAATTCAGGGCGCGCATTCCCCATGGCAATATTAAGCCATTCAGGTCTAAACATGGACAAATCATTATAGCCATCGCCAAACACAACAGCTTGATTTGGTTTCATGCCAAAGTGCTCAAGCATATTGCGAATACCTAAGGCCTTTTCCATTGGTTCATACAAAACACAGCCGTCGCCATAGCGAATCAGCTTGTGCGTCATATGTTCAATATCTTTCTCCTCTTCTTCCCCTTCTTTAAAGAATACATAAATCTTATAAAACTCTTCAACACTATGAAAGTCAAAATCAGGATCTACGGTCGTTTTAAATACATCCCAATTTGGATTCCACTCCAAGATTTCCTTGTACGGTGTAATGCGACCTAATTTATTGCGGTCCGTAACAGCCCAAGGAATATTATGAGACTCTAAGTACTCTAAATATTTAATACACGCATCGCGATCCATACCAATCATGGACACCAATTCATTATTGACAGTAATACTATGACCACCATCCGCTACAAAATCAGTAAGTCCTGCTTGCTCCGCAAAGCGTTTAGCATCTACTTGGATGCGTCCCGTCGCTAAGGCTACGCGATGACCACGTCGCTTTAATTCATCCAAGCAGTATTGAGCACTATCAGGAATTTTACCTTCAGGCCATACAGCTAGGGTGTTATCAATATCGAAAAAGAAAAACTTCTGCTCCACAGGCCCTCCTAGTCACGTCCACTCATCAACTTAAACCGCTCTTTTTGCTCTACGTCAGGATATTTTTCCCGATCCACATCGCTAATAAACATCTCTAATGGACGTATGTACATATCGCGATCATCATAGAGCTTTTGATATACTACAAATTTCTCACCCGTTTCCGAATGAGTTGCTACGTCTAATACGTAATAATACATACCCTTAAAATGGCGATACAAACCACCTTTTACAATATCACTCATGAACAACCTCTTTATATCAATCTAAAATAGTAGTTAGTTTTACCAGACTTAATGTATCTATATATCCATTATCAACATATCATTACCTTACAATATAGATAAAATATATCCCCGAATTAATCATAAAACAATGAGTTACAAACTTAAAGGGATATTAAAAACGTAAAATACTCTAACTATTATTATATAACTATTAAAGGGTAAATTCACGATAATCTAGTAATTAACATTCTATAGTTTCCATATAACGAATGGCCTCTGCCAACATGTCAGTAGTAATCTCGTACGGTGATACCACAACATCGCGAACAGATACGGCTTTCTCCACGATTTGTGGTATATAGGATTCATCGAGTCCCATTTGTGAAAGCTTCGTAGGCCAACCGATTTCACGATATATAGGCAACCAGCGGTTTAACTCATCTAATTGTTTATCTACAATAAAGAGAATTAACAAACCATAAGCCACCATTTCACCGTGCAAATGATTCTTTTCTGTTTCTTCATTCGTAGCACAGCCATAGCAAATAGCATGTGCAATGATACTGTTATAATCGCCAGGCATACAGCCAGACACGATACCCGTCGTAAAGATTACGGTCATAACCATCAAATCAAAGGCTTCGCTACGATGTTTCTGCTCATTATCCTTATAGGCCTGTAAGCCATGTTCCAAAATCGGTTCACTACACATAGAGGATAAAACAAGACCTAATTGTGTATTGTACACTTGCTCACGATTACGTGCAGACATCAATGTTTCATAATGCTTGGCGATAGTGTCCCCCATGCCAGCCCATAAGTAACGGCTCGGTGCCTCTACTAAAATATCTGCATCAATAAAGCAATGTACGGGCGGATGATTTACAAAGGCAATGCCATCAAAATTATGATCTGCCGTATATACGGCGGCTGCTTCAGATGTAGCCGCACAAGTAGATGCAATGGTAGGAATGGTAAAGAATGGTTTATCGTCTAGCTCTACAGCTACTACTTTCACCGTATCAATAGCCTTGCCACCACCGACAGCAAAGAGAAAATCTGCATCTTTCACAGAATCCATAGCAGCAATTTCCTTGCCTCGCGCAAAAGTACATTCACCACCAAAGGGAACAACATCTAATACGTTAATCCCCGCCTTATCTAGTACGGGCTGAATATGTGGCATAGCCTTAGATAGTGCTGTTTCACCACCTATGATGGCTACTGTATGGCCGTATAATTTTGTAAAATGTGGAATGGCGTCAAATACATCGTGACCGCCAAAACTATAACTTGGTAAACAATGAGTGTTACGCATAAAAATCTCCTTTATATACTATATATGTATTATAAAAACTCCTACCTATAAAAGCAATTTCATATGACAACTTTTATGCCGCAAAAAAAGGTTCTATACTTTCAAAAAAGATGAAAGCATAGAACCTTTAATATTATTATTTATTTTCGGACACAAGACCTTTATGGATAAGACCTACAACGAAGCCTAATACTGCAAAGCTCACCCAGCCCATGCCAGCAGCCTGGAATGGAATGTATTGAGTAAAGAGCTGTTCCAATGTAGCAGGTGCAATACCTGCCGTTTCAAGACCAGTCATAAGAGCAGAAATCATTGTGAAAGCCATTGTCCATGCGTATACGCAACGACGGCCACCGAACACATTGTGAAAAAGCGCCAACAAGATGATTACAATCGTTAACGGATACAAGAGCATCAACACTGGAATCGCTGCACTGATGATTGTTTTCAAACCGAACATGCTAAGACCAAATGCTGCTACGGAGAAGATTACTACATATAATTTATAGCTAATCTTCGGTGTCAACTTGTGGAAGTATGTACCGCAAGAAGTGATAAGACCGATACTCGTAGACAAGCAAGCTAGAAGAACGATGATAGCCAAGATAATTTGACCGAAATCACCGAACAAGTAGTTAGCACTTACGGACAACACAGGAGCACCTGTATCAAACAAACCAAAGCGTTCAACACTAGTAGCACCAATGTTAGCGATAAATACATAAACAATACCAAGAAGAGCTACTGCAATAGCGCCTACTTCCATTACGGTTTTTGTAATAACCGCACGAGATGTAGCACCGCTAAGACGAACAAAGTCAATTACAAGAATAGCAAATACTACGGAAGCCAACGCATCCATCGTATTATAACCGTCCAAGAAACCTTGCAACACAGCTGTAGGTGCATCACCATAAGTAGGTTGTGGCACTGCATAGCCGCCTAGCGGAGTTATAAAGGATTTGATAATTAACAACAGAATTACAAGTAGTAATGCTGGTGTCAAAATATTACCGATACGATTAACAAGCTTTTGTGGGCTAATGGATAACCACAAAGAAACACCAAAGAATAATGCCAAGAAAATTGGTTCCATATTCATGCTTAAACCTTCTGTGAAAGGTTTAATTGCAATTTCATATGCTACAGTACCAGTACGTGGCGTCGCAAACATTGGACCAATACTCAAGTAAAGAGAAATTGTGTACAACAAGCCATAAATCGGATGAACACGGCTTGCAAGTTCTTCAACGTCTTTACAGGAGGAATAACCCATCGCTGCAACACCTAAAAGTGGAAGGCCTACACCTGTTAATACGAAGCCGAGCAAAGCCCAACCTACATTACTACCAGCTTGTTGACCTAAGGCCGCTGGGAAGATCAAATTCCCTGCCCCAAAGAATAGGGCGAATAACATCATGCCTATGGCCAAATAGGCACGGGTCGACAAATTGTCGTTACCATTCATAAATGTAACCCCCTTTAGGTTATATAAAAATAATGTTACTATTATAATCCAAAGGGGTTTAGGTATGCAAGAAAAATATTCTTACTATTCTATATCGGTATAGTGTCATTCCCATAAGTAAAGAGACTTAACTAGGAAAGTTTTCTTATATCAACTTGTACATCATAAAAAGTACTGCCCCAACCTTGATCTGTAGGGCGATCTGCCATAAGTGCATTGATAGCGACTTCAGTGTCACTAGATTGTGATTGCCACCATACACCAAGAGTGACTAATGTGCCCTGTTGCACCTCATCATCATAATACGCTTTTATTTTTACGCTGCCACGGTTATTATAAATTTCTACTTCATCACCATTAGCAATGTCATATAATTTTGCATCTTCAGGATGGATACGAAGCTTCATCAATTCTGGGTCATCAAAGTCTAACTCGCAAAAGCTTGAATCCAAAATGCGAATATCGTTACCATTGATAAGCCAGAACGGCGCATTATCACCATATGGCAACATATATCGAATGAGGGGCTCTACATCGTGAGGATTATAAAGCTCAATTTTGCCAGATGGTGTTTTAAAGTCCATCTTATAATTTTCAGGCACAACCATCTCTACAGGTTCACCACTAAGAATCGTATCTTGGTCTTCTTTAGATATACGATTAGAGGTGCGCACAATTTGGTCTATCAGTTCTCGCTCGCTAAGATTAAAGAACTCATCTACCAATCCCATTCGCTTCGCTAATTCTGCAATGACTTGCCAATTGGAGCGAGATTCACCGATGGGATCAATCAATTTATAGCCCGTGCCAATCGTATAGTGACCATAAGAATTGTAAATATCATCATGCTCTACAGATGTTGTGGCAGGCAAAATAATATCAGCATACTTACAAGTATCCGTAAAGAAACGCTCATGTACCACAGTGAATAAGTCATCTCGCATTAAGCCTCTACGTACAACATTCTGGTCAGGCGCTGTGATAGCAGGATTTGAAGAGAAGATATATAAACTATGAACTTTAGTTCCTTCAGGATTTATAAGCATTTCACCAAGTTTAATCATCGGCATCAATCGTGTAGCTGGCGCATGGACATGAGCCTGTTGCATCACATCTTTACCGACGAATTTACTACCACTAGCACTTGATAAGAGACCACCACCAAGGTGCTGCCACGCTCCCACAACAGCCGGCAAAGCATTAATAGCACGACAAGTCATAGCGCCATTGCCGTAGCGAGACAACCCGCTACCAAGACGAATAAATGGAGCCTTAGCTTTAGCATAAGCATGAGCAAACTCAGTCATGCGCTTTACAGAAACACCACATATTTCAGACGCTTTCTCTGGCGTGAAGTCAATTAACGTTTGTTCTACCAGCTGATCATACCCTTGTACATGTTGATTAATAAATTCTAAATCTGCTAAGCCATCACGATGAATGATATGAAGCATACCTAATGCTAGCGCCCCATCGCTACCGGGTTTCACAATAAGCTGTTCATGAGCCTGACTAAAGGTATATGTTTTATGGGTATCAATAATCCAAACTTGAGCCCCATTCTTTTTAGCAATATTTACATCATGTAAGATATGAACGTCTGTAGCTGTTGCATTAATGCCCCATAACACAATTAAATCACTATGCTGTGCCTCTTGCGGTTTAACAGCCAACGTATCACCGTAAACAGAGCGAAACCCCGCTTGTTTTGCAGGCGAGCAAATTCCTCTATCTTGATCGGTAGCACCTATACGACGAAAGAAATAATCTGCGGCGGGGCTTTGAATAACACCCATTGTTCCGGCGTAAGAATAACGTAAAATACTTTCACTACCATAAGAATCTATAGTGTGCTTGAAATTATTTACTATTGTATCTAGCGCCTCATCCCAGCTAATACGTACATATTGGTCTTCACCAACACCTTTTTTACCAATGCGCCTCATAGGGTATTCTAAACGCAATGGAGAATGGATAACCTTTTCGTAGTGCACCATTTTAGGACATAATGTGCCACGGGTAAAAGCATGATCCTTATTACCGCGCACAGATACCACCTTATTATTTTCAACACTTACAATTAGCCCACATGCGTCTGGGCAATCATAAGGACAAACAGACTTATATTCTTTCAAGATAAGCACCTCGCTTATAAATTATATAAACTATAGGATAAACTATAGGATGTATATTTATATTATATTACAGTATGACTTGTATATGTGTAACCTTTTGCACACCTTTTAATTTTAAAGAAAACATGAAAGCAAAGGATTTTCTGTATATCAATACATTCAGTTATCACATTCAATTTATGACCTCATCAATTATTTTAATATATAAGCCTTAACATTTCAAGTTTTATCGATGTCTATCCATTATCATTCTTTCTAGAAAGCTGAACAGTTATACTAATAAGGCCTATAAAAATACTATTAATCTATAAAAAAATCATGCAATAATGACTAAAAGTCATAACCATGTAGTTTAAGGTATAATCGGCTTTTTCACTTATACACTATAGAATATGTGATTTAAATCACCCGTACGTATGCGTATTTAGTAATGTCATTCAGAGTGCAAGACTATTCAATCTCACAAATTTCTGTGCTATACTGACATTGTCATTTGAGAGGATATAGAACTACCCTTAGAGTCATATTAATTTCATGATTCTTTTAGAATGTAGTTGCTATATCAGGTACATATTTTCTGAAAAGAGGTTTTAACGATGGCAGACGCAAAAAACACTGTGTTATTCCCTTATGAAACACTAAAAAAATTGAGCATGGACGCTTTCCAAAAATTCGGTTTCTCCGAAAAAGAAGCTGACATCATTCAAGACGTACTTTTGACTTCCGACTTGTTCGGTATTCAAAGCCATGGTATGCAACGTATGGTTCGTTACCATAAAGGTATTACTAATGGCTTGATCAAAATCGACGCAAAACCTGAAATCGTAAAAGAAACTCCAATCTCCGCAGTTATCGACGGTCATGATGGCATGGGCCAAATCTTGGGCCACATGGCTATGGAAATGGCTATCGAAAAAGCTAAAAAATCCGGTGTTGGTATCGTATCCGTACGTAACTCCAACCACTATGGTATCGCTGGTTACTATGCTAAAATGGCATCCGACCAAGGCTTAATCGGTTTCTCTTGTACAAACTCCGAAGCAATCATGGTTCCTACATACGCTCGTCAAGCTATGCTTGGTTCCAACCCTATCGCTTGGACTGTACCTGCTGATCCTGTTGACTTCTTCTTCGATTGCTCCACTACAGTAGTAACTCGTGGTAAACTTGAAATGTACAACAAAATGGGCAAAGCTACTCCAGATGGCTGGGCTGTTAATAAAGACGGCGTTCCTTCCACTGATGCAGCTGAAGTATTGGGCAACATCTCCCGTCATGAAGGCGGCGGTATCCTTCCTTTAGGTGGTGCTACAGAAGTTCTTGGCGGCCACAAAGGTTATGGTAACGGCATGATTGCTGAATTATTCTCCTCCATCTTGTCTCAAGGTGGTACTTCCAACAAATGTATGATTGGTGGTAAATCCAACATCTGCCACGGCTTCATGGCTATCAACCCTGAATTCTTCGGCGACCCAGCTGAAATCAAAAAACACTTCTCCCAATTCTTACAAGAATTACGTGAAGCTCCTAAAGCTGCTGGTCAAGACCGCATCTACACTCATGGTGAAAAAGAACATGAATCCGTTGAAAAAGTTAAAGCTGAAGGCATCCCTGTACTTAACGGTACAATGCTAGAAGTTCAAGATCTTTGCAACGAATTAGGTCTAGACTTCAAATCCTACTTCGGCGATTATGTACCAGAAGCTCCTGCTACAATGTTCAAAGGTAACTACTAATACCTAATACCTAAGACCTTACAAAGGCCCTAACATGGACATGTAGTCGGTAAAGAAGGGGACATAAACACTGTTTATGTCCCCTCTCTTATATTTCTAACCTCATAACTTATGAGGTTAAAAATTTTTAATTACTACATCAATTTTTGCGATAAGTATATCTGTTATTTTATTGTAACTTTACATTTTAACTGAACTTTTACAACTTAATACAATAGCGATTTACTCATCAATTTATTTGATTAAACTACATCGTCCTGTTGAGCATATATTTTTATTTTTCTTGAAAGGATGATCTTAGAAATGAGTGCTATCACCGTTCTATTAGCGCTATCTCCAATCATTTGGTTGATTGTAGCGTTATCCATCTTGAAATTACCAGCATGGCAAGCAACAAGTGTTGCGGCAATCGGTTCTTTCATCATCGCTATTACAGCATTCCAATCTGACCCATTTATTATGGTCACTGGTGCCCTTGAAGGTGCTGCTTTGGCAATCTGGCCAATCCTATTAGTTATTACAGCTGCTATCTTTGTTTATAACTTGGTAGTATACACGAAAGCAATGGAAACGATTAAAACAATGCTTTCTTCTGTAACATCTGATACTCGTGTACTTGCATTGTTACTTGCATGGGGCTTTGGTGCCTTCATGGAAGGTATGGCTGGCTTTGGTACTGCCGTTGCAATTCCAGCTGCTATGATGGTTGCCGTAGGTTTCGACCCACTAAAATCTATCATTGCATGTCTCGTTGCAAACTCCGTACCAACTACATTCGGCTCTATCGGTATTCCAACTACTACATTGGCATCCTTGACAAGCCTAGATCCAAGCCATTTAGGTACATTCATTTCCGTACAATTATTCTTGCTTAACCTTATCGCTCCATTCTTCGTTGTTATGATCATCGGTGGCGGTATTAAAGCGTTAAAAGGTGTATTCCTTGTTACATTACTTTCCGGTTTAGCATTAGCTGTTCCTGAAACTATAATCAACGCAGTAATGGGTCCTGAATTATCCGTAATTTCTGCATCCATTATTATTATGGCAGTTATCATTGGTTGTGCAAAAATCATGCCTCCTAATGATCCTGAATACGCAGTTAAACAAACTGGTGAAGCTCCAAAAGTTTCCGGTGGTGAAGGTCTTGTAGCGGCTATGCCATTCATCTTGATCTTCGTATTATTGTTATTAACTTCTAAATTGTTCCCTGCAATCAATGGTCCTCTTGCGTCCATTAAAACATCTGTACCGATTTATCAAGGTCCTGGTGCAAAACCTTACACATTCGTATGGATTGCAACTCCTGGTATCATGATTTTCATTGCTGGTATTGTTGGTGGTTTCATCCAAAAAGCAAAAGCTGGCGAAATCTTCGGTACATTGGGTAGCACAGTTAAAAACTTGAAGTTCACATACCTTACAATCATCACAGTTGTTATGACAGCTAAATTGATGACATACTCTGGTATGACTGCAGACATTGCGAAAGCAATGGTTGCTGGTACAGGTTCCTTGTACCCACTATTCGCTCCTATCGTAGGTGCGTTGGGTGCCTTCTTGACTGGTTCCGGTACAAACTCCAACGTATTGTTTGGTCCACTTCAAATCGCAGCAGCTCAAGGCTTAGATCCTACAAACTGGGAAGACCTTGGCTTCTGGTTAGCAGCTGTTAACTCCGGTGCAGCTGGTATCGGTAAAATGTTGTCTCCACAATCCATCGCGATTTCTATTGGTGCCGTAGGTCCTGCTTTGAAAGCATACCTCGAAAACCACAAAGAAGTTAGTGCTGATGAAGCTCATAAATTAGAGCATGAAATCGAAGCAAGCGTTATTATGAATACTGCATTCAAATACTTCATCATATTCATCGTAATGCATGGTTGCATCTCCTTCTTCGGTCAACATTTCATCCACCAAATCCATGCTATCTTCTTCTAAGATATTGCTAATAAGGTAAACCAAAAGAACAGCTCAGAAATGAGCTGTTCTTTTTTATGATTTACTTTTCAAATCTTAGTAATGTTTACGTTCTACTTCCCATTTAGTGAAAGTACCAGTATCTGCATCGATTTCAAAGTCATATTCATAACCATTGTAATGAATTTCGCCTTCATACTCTAAACGACCATGATCATAGTCACGATTAAACTCAGTTACATTTGCAATAGTTGCACCTGGAACACGAGCCAATGCGCTTTGCACAGCCTCGTCAGAGCTAATAGCCTCTACAGATGTGAATGTTGCAGTACCAACAACAGATACTGCTGCCAATACTAAAGTTTTTACAAATTTGTTCATACTAAACTCCTATATACGATAAACGATAAATAATAAATTACATTGATATTTTTAGATTTAATCTATGTCTTTATTTTAATCTATAAAATCAGATGTATCAAACCCAAAGTTTTGATATCACATTCTATAGAGATTTGCCTAATTCTATGCAACTACGTTTTCATACACAAAAAAGTTTAATATATAATTTTATAATTCTTGTAAATCACGTTATTAGTTTATACTCTAATTATTAGAAAAAACTTTTACAAAAAAATCTATAGAATTTATATATCAATCGTGTTACAATACTTCTTGTTAAATAGAAAAAATTAAATGCAGTCTGCGAAGTGCGATTCGCAGACTTTTTTATTCCCTATTTTAAGTACAGGAGGTTTCTATGACACAAGAAAGTTCTGCCAAGGTTTCCTTTATCATGGTAGTTTTTCTCGGTCTATTAACGGCAATCACACCGCTCGCAACAGACCTTTATTTGCCAGCATTACCAATTATGCCTGGTGAACTCAATACAACAGCATCTAACATTCAAATGACCATAGGTGTTATGACCTTTGGCGTTGCCTTAGGTCAATTATTTGGTGGTCCTATAAGTGACACAATGGGCCGTAAAATGCCACTTATTGTAGGTAACTTACTATGCGTTATTTCTAGTATTATTTGTGCCTATGCACCTAGCATCGAAATACTATTACTAGGTCGATTTCTACAAGGCTTAACCGGATCTGTAGGGGTAGTTATATCTAAAGCTATCGCTCGAGACTTTGCATCTGGTCAAGAACTAACTAAACTATTTGCTTTGCTCATGATGGTCAATGGCCTCGCACCTGTAATTGCACCTTTAGTAGGCGGCCAACTACTACTCTTCACCACATGGCGCGTTATTTTTATCATCTTAGCCGTATTCTCTGCTATTCTATTGCTAGGTTCTCTTCTTTTCCGTGAAAGCTTACCAAAGGAAAAACGCGTTACTGGCGGCCTTGCTACTGCTACAAAGAACTACTTTACACTGATCAAAGATAAACGTTTCCTAGGACAATCTTTAATTCAATTCTTTGCTTTCGGCGCTTTCTTTGCCTATATCTCAGGTTCATCCTTTGTATACCAAAATATTTTCCAACTTTCAGCTCAGGAATTTAGTTACCTCTTTGGTATCAATAGCTGCGGCATTATCTTAGCCAGTGCTATTAGCGGACGAGTAAGTAATGTCGTAACATCTCGCCAAATACTTACATTCAGTCTATGGCAACTTACAATCGGCTCTTTACTATTCTTAGTAGCCATGATTTTTGAATGGCCTCTTATTCCTGTAACAACAATTTTATTCTTTACTGCATGTACAGTATCTCTATTCGGTTCCGCCTCCTTCTCTATGGCGATGACTAAATACGGCAAAATGGCAGGTAGCGCCTCTGCCATACTAGGCTTTGCAAGCATGTTTGCGGCAGGTATTGTATCACCATTAGTTGGTATAGGAGGGGATCATACGGGCATACCAATGGGGATTACAATGCTAGTATGTGCAGTGCTTTCCTTATTGTTCTTATATGGTTTAGTAGAGAAAGAATAATCTCTTTTAAACATTTGTGTGAGCCCTACAATGGGGCCCAACTACAACAGAATAATATTAGTATATAAATAAGATACCCCTTTCCTTGCTCAGTACGGCGCTACGCTTCGTAAAATCGCTTCGGAAAGGGGTATCTTATTTATATTAACACTACCTGTAGAGGCGTCCCATTGTGGGGCTATACAGCTTAAATTAAAATCTGCTAATTCTTTTTTACAAATACACTATGCACAATAAAGGAAAGCACCTGTCCAACTGATTGTAGGGAGAAAAATAAGTCGTAATGGGGCCCAATTACAATTGAATAAATTTAAGTATAAAAATAGCACCACCTTCTTCTTGCTCAGTACGTCACTTCGTTCCGTAAAATCGCTGCGAAAAAGGTGGTGCTATTTTTATTAACATTTTTTATAAAGGTGTCCCATTACGACATAACAGCATCAACAAAATGTTTAATCATATGTATTCTACATTCTAATATCAACTTGGCACTATTCTTTTATATCCACACCAATATACATAAGCACAATAATGAAAAGCGCCAGCTCAACTGATTGTAGGGAAAAGAACACAGCCCTCTCTGCAGCGATTTTACGGAACGTAGTGACGTACTGAGCCAAGAGAGGGCTGTATTTTTTCTATACTAGTATTATGTAGTTGTATTCGGGGTCCATTATAAAATGTAAAGCACCTTATCACTTATTACTTATTCACTAACTTTCCTCCCATCTCGTCCCCCTATGCACTAGTTATATTTTCAATGGGACATCTTCAAAACGGGTGTATATAGAAAAGAACACAGCCCTCTCTGCAGCGATTTTACGGAACGTAGTGACGTACTGAGCCAAGAGAGGGCTGTGTTTTTTCTATACTAGTGTTATGTAGTTGTCACGGGCCCCATTGAAAATATAACGGAGCACCCTTTTATTCAAACATTGTCGATAGTAATAGTTTCAACCGATTTGCTTGGTTTACTGCACTGGATCCAGGATCGTAGTCGATGGCAGCGATGCGCACTTCTGGGTAGGCCGCAGATAGTGTTTTCACCATGCCTTTACCTGTTACGTGGTTTGGCAAGCAGCCGAATGGTTGCAAGCATACGATTTGTTTTGCCCCTTTTTCAATAAGGTCGATCATATCGCCTGTGAGGAACCAGCCTTCACCGCATTGATTACCAAGGCCGATGAATTGAGCTGCTTCTTTTGCTACTTCTGTCATACGTTGTAGAGGATCAAAGTTTTTAGACGCCGCTACGGCTTTAGCATATGGCAAGCGGTAGAGTTCAAGGGCTTCACGTGCTAGTGTACCGAAGAAACCAGATAACCATGTGCCATCAAGGTGTTTTGCACGGTATGTGCTATCCATTGCACAGTACAAGAAGAAGTCTAATAAACCAGATGTAACGACTTCGCCCCCTTCTTTTTCAATGAGTTCATTGATATGGTTGTTAGCACTTGGGTGGAATTTAACGTAAATTTCCCCTACGACGCCAACGCGAGGTTTTTGTACGTCTTTGTTAACTGGCAAGTTATCAAAGTCATGGATAATCTCTTTGATGTACTTATTGTACTGACGAAGGCTGGCAGATGTAATGTTTTCACGCAGCTTTTTAAGCCAGTAATTACATAATGCATCGGTAGAGCCAGGGTTCTTTTCGTATGGGCGTGTAGCCAACACGCATTGCATGAGAGCATCACCATATACCACGGCTTGGATCATGCGATGTAAGAAGCCTTTAGTCAACTTAAAGCCTGGTTGACGTTCCATATCGCTCGCGTTGAGGGATAGGATTGGTACTTGTTTCATACCTGCGTCAATCAATGCTTTACGCAAGTAACCGATATAGTTCGTCGCACGACAGCCACCACCTGTTTGAGAGATGATAACTGCTGTTTTTTCTACGTCATATTTACCAGACAGTAAGGCCGCCATGAGCTGACCTACAACGATGATTGCTGGATAACATGCATCATTATTAATGTATTTTAGACCCACTTCAATATCATCGCGCGTAGGTGCTGGCAACATTTCAAAGTCATAACCTTCGTTTTTGAGGACTGGCTCTAAGAGGCTAAAATGTAATGGTGACATTTGTGGCACCAAGATTTTATAGGTCTTACGCATTTCCTCAGTGAACACCACACGATTATAATCGTAAGTTGGTAATTCTTCTACCACCACTTCTTCCGGTGCCTCTGGGTTATTATGACGACGCAAGCTACGTTCCATTACAGATTGTAAGGAGCGAAGACGAATCGTAACGGCCCCAAGATTTGTACCTTCATCAATTTTGAGTAAGGTATGGATTTTGTGGTTTGCTGAAAGTATATCTTTTACCTGATCCGCTACGATAGAGTCGAGACCACAACCAAAGGAGTTAAGCTCTACAATTTGGAAGCCTTCTGTTCTGCTTACGAATTCAGCAGCACGGTATAAACGACTATGGTAGGACCATTGGTCTACAACGCGCAAATGCTTGATATCATTACCGAGAGGTGCTACACCATCTTCAGTAAGAACAGCCATACCAAGGGATGTAATGAGCTCAGGAATACCATGATTTATACCAGAGTCTAAATGATATGGACGACCAGCTAAAACGATGGTTGGAATTTGTTCTGCCACAAGGCGAGAAACAGTTTTCTTCGTCGTTTCACGGTAAGAGGCTTTACAATTTTCTTGCTCTTCCCAAGCGAGGTCTACGGCCTTAGCAATATCTTTCTTCTTGATATCCAAGAAGTCCAATGCTTTCACAAGGGCAGGAACAAGAGATTTTTTATCAGCCAACGGCAAGAATGGCGCATGGAATGGAGTATCCCCTAGCACATCTTGCATGTTATTTTTGATTAATTCTGGATAGGAAATAACCATTGGACAATGGTAGTTGTTGTCACGGCTAAATTCCTTAGGACCATGTTGCACACAAGGATACCAAATAAAGTCTACCTGTGCATTCGCCAAATCCCGAATATGACCATGCACGGCCTTTGCAGGATAACAAGCCGTATCGGATGGAATCGTATCAATAGCCTTATTGTATTGATCCTTTGTCGTATATTCTGAAAGGATAACTTCATAGCCCAAGGTATTGAAGAATGTAAACCAGAATGGGAAATCCTCATACATATTGAGGACGCGCGGAATACCTACGCGCATTTTACCTTCGAACTCTGGAATATTTTTCTTCAAGTAATAATCAAAGTATCGGCGTAATTTTACATCCACCAAGTTAGGAACTGCTTTGCGTTCCTCTTGAATCATACCGCCCGCACCGCGGTCACAACGGTTGCCCGTCACGTACGTACGACCATCGGAGAATGCGTTGATTGTCAGCATACAGTTGTTGGAGCAAAGTCCGCAATTGCGCATTGTCGTAGCAACTTGTAAGGAATTGAGCCCTTCGCTATCTAACAATGTACTATTACCCTTTTGCAACTCTTCAGCTGTTTCAGCAGCAAGAAGAGCCATACCGTATGCACCCATCAAGCCGGATACGTCAGGACGAATTACTTCTACGCCCATCAATTTTTCGAAGGCGCGCAAAACGGATTCATTATAGAATGTACCGCCTTGTACAACGATATGATCGCCCAATTCTTTAGGATCTTTTACCTTAAGAACCTTGTAAAGGGCATTTTTAATTACAGAATAAGCAAGGCCTGCTGCGATATCTTGTACCGTAGCCCCTTCTTTTTGGGCTTGCTTAACCTTAGAATTCATGAATACGGTACAACGAGAGCCTAAGTCAATTGGCAAGGTTGCCAACAAACCTTCCTTCGCGAATTGGTCGATAGGAATACGCAAGCCAGATGCGAAGGTATCGATGAAGGAACCGCAACCAGAGGAGCAAGCTTCATTCAATACGATATCTTCGATGTAGCCATCGCGAACCTTACAACATTTCATATCTTGACCGCCGATATCCAAGATAAAGGATACATCAGGGCAGAAGAAGCGGGCCGCACGATAGTGAGCCATCGTTTCTACTTCACCGATATCGATGCCAAGGGCGCGTTTAAGAAAGGCTTCGCCGTAGCCAGTTACACCAGAGTGTGCAATATATGCACCTTTAGGCAATAATGTGTAAATTTGCTCGATAATTTCACGAGATTTTTCTAATGGTTTACCATGGTTAGGACCATAGTGAGAGAAGATAATTTCCTTATTGCTGTTGATGAGCACTACTTTTAAAGTAGTGGAACCAGCATCGATACCAAGGTAACAAGGACCTTGAGCATCCTCAATATTCGCCTTTGGCGTTACCGCCTTAGCATGACGAGCTCGGAATTCTTCTAATTCTTGTTCATTTTTAAATAGCGGATCTACACGGTCTGTAGCTTCCATAGGAATACCGATAAGAGCACCGATTTCCTTTGTCAATTGACCAACTGTAATCTCACGGCATTCATCTTTCATCAATGCCGCCCCTAAAGCGATAAACAATTCACCATTCTCAGGGATGATGCGTTGAGATTCTTCCAGCTCTAATGTGTCACAAAAACATTGGCGCAATTCGGACAGGAATGTCAACGGACCGCCAAGGAATGCCACATTACCTTCGATTTTATGGCCGCATGCGAGGCCTGCAATCGTTTGGTTTACAATAGCTTGGAATACAGATTTAGCAATGTTTTCATGGGATGCCCCTTGATTTAACAAGGCTTGAACGTCAGTTTTTGCAAACACGCCACAACGTGCCGCAATTGGGTAAATTGTATCAGAATTCATAGCCAATTGGTTGAGACCAGATGCATCAGTTTGCAATAAGGTCGCCATTTGGTCTATGAAAGCACCTGTACCACCAGCACAGGAACCATTCATACGGTGTTCTGCAGTTTGGCCTAAGTAAGTAACCTTCGCATCCTCACCACCAAGTTCGATGATAACATCTGTTTCTGGATAGAGCGCTTTTACAGCTCGCGTTTCAGCAATAACCTCTTGTACGAATGGAATGCGCACCTTTTCGGCCATCGCCATACCACCAGAACCAGTAATACATACGTGAACTAGATCATCTTCATGGCCCACTTGAGCCTCTTGAAGCAAGGTATATACTGTGTCCAAAATATTCGCATAATGGCGTACGTACTTCTTATACAAATAATTATCGTGTTCGTCCAATAGTACAACTTTAACCGTTGTAGACCCCACGTCAATACCCATGCGTAGCATGTGCTGCATAAATACCTCTCTTTTTAACAACCGTATGACCACCTAAGCGATCATACTCGTTTTTGTGAAAGTAGCACATCATAAAATACCATATACGATGTACTAAACACCTAACTTGTAAAACTAAAAATTAGATGAGGATATTATACTTTCACTAAAATATCTAAATTTTTAAATATCCTACCTATATTATACAACAAAAGCAGTTAAAAGCTAAGTTTTCTTATATTCCAAAGAGTTATAAAGAATATAACTAATTTTGAATTGCAACGTCATATTTCCTATAGGATATAAAGAATATTATAACACTTTAACATAAAAAAAGATGTATCTACCAGTACTTAAATAAACTGATAACAGTCATATAAAAATCAGAAAAGAGACTTCAATGAAATCATTAAAGTCTCTTTTCAAAACATTATGTTAATATCGGTTTTATATGGATTTACAGCACTTTTTTATACAAGCCAACTAGATCCTCATGGTTAGCAGGATATGGATTAAATCTATAGCACATATCTTCTAACGCTCTATCTGCCATAAGATCAAGCTTTGATTCTGATGTAGATCTATCTACACCAAAGGCCGTAAGGTTCATTGGACAGTCTAATGTATGTTGCAATGTAACTATAGCCTCTATAAGAGCAGCTAATTTATCAGCCTCTGATACATTATGGGCTGCAAAGCCAAGTTTAGCAGATAAACGGGCATACTTCTCCGCTACCGCTGGATTACGAGAGCAGTTAAAGCCAATTACATATGGCAAAAGCATACTATTAGCTAGACCATGAGGTACATGAAATTGCCCACCCAACTGATGTGCCATGGCATGAACGATACCCACGCCGGCCTTGTTAAAGGAAAGTCCTGCAAGGCATGATGCTTCGTGCATTGACATGCGATCTTGGTCTGTGGCTGTTGGCTTATAACATTTTGGTAGGTATTCAAAGACAAGCTCAATTGCTTGCTGTGCCAACGCATCAGTAAAATTATTTGCCGCCGTTGCCACATAGGCTTCAAGCGCATGAACAAGCACATCCATACCGCTAAAAGCAGTAACATTGGGAGGCGATGTTTTTACAAATAATGGCGTTAATAAAGCTTCATCTGGTAATACCGCATCATCTGCAATAGGATATTTAATCTGTGTTTCGCTATCTGTAAGAACAGCAAAGGATGTTACTTCAGAGCCTGTTCCACTTGTAGTAGGAATGGCGATGAAGGATTTGATATCCATATGCTTTATCTTACGACCAAAATAGGCTATCCCTTTACTCATATCGATACAGGACCCTCCACCTATGGCGATGATAACAGTTGGTTTAATACCTTCCATAAACTCAATGCCTTTTACTACGTGAGTTATGGGCGGATCAGGTACTACGTCTGTATAGATAGTTACCTTATTTCTACTGTCCATTAAGTTCATCACATACGTAAGGTTTGGTGAGTCCTTCAAAAATGGATCGCATATGATGAGGATAGATTCGTTATTAAATTCTGTAAGACGTTGTAATGAATCTTCCCCTGCATAAATTTTGGTTGGGAATGTCCATTGATTCATATGCTCACCACCTATCGAATATTAAAGCCCGTTGTTAAGCAACATCTACGGCGACGAGCAAAGCATCGAGCAGATGTAGTAGATTCCCCTGTTGGTGTAGCAATAGTAAAAGTCGTTGTTCCTTCTCCACTAAAACCAAGACCAGCATAAGATGGACCATTCTTAACAAAAATAGACGTTTTCATTTTACGTGCCATCTGATTGAGGCGTTCCATATTTAAGGAATGCATCGTTGCCGTATGATGTAAGCCAGCTTCTAACATCAAACATACATCAAGACCTTCGTCAAAGCTATCTACTGTAACAACAGGTAAAATAGGCATTAACATTTCAATTACTGCAAAGGGATGATTTTTTGGAGCCCGCATGATAATTAACCGTGGATCACCGTTGTACGGAATGTGAGCCGCATCAAGGATAACACTGGCATTTTTACCTACAAACTGTTTGTTTGGCGTCCCATTTGGCAAGACTGTTAAGTCCACCAACCGTTGAATATCTTGTTGATTATCAACGAGGACACATCCTACTTTCACCATTTCTTGAACGAGTTGTGGCTCAATTTGACGCATGGCCACGACGCTCTTTTCAGCGATACATAGAATATTATTATCTAGGCTAGCACCGAGAACGATATCTTGGGCTGCCTTTTTAATATCGGCTGTTTCATCTACAAAAGCTGGCGGATTACCAGCACCAGCACCGATAACCTTTTTACCACTTTGAAGCGCTTGTTTTACTACTCCAGGGCCACCAGTAACAACTAATAAGCTTACATCTGGATGTAACATCATCTCTTGAGCAGACTCAATAGACGGCTCCCGAAGTGTAACAATAAGGTTTTCAATGCCAATCGATTTAGCAATAACTTGATTGAGCTCACTAACAAGCTCTCGACTCAAATTCTTGGCGCCTGGATGAACACTAAAGAATATAGCATTTCCGGCCGCCAGCATACCGATGGAATTACATATTAATGTTTCTGCTGGATTCGTACTTGGCGTTATCGCACCGATGACACCATAAGGTGATAATTCATATAATGTCATACCATTATCACCAGTTTCACACTCTGTAACAAGGTCTTCTACACCTGGTGTTTTATCTAGTGTAAGGTTTAATTTTAGTACTTTATCCGCAACGCGGCCCATTCCTGTTTCTTCAACAGTTTTTTGAGCCAACTCTTGTACTCGTGGGCGCATAGCAGCACGAATATCTGCGATTACCTTCTCACGAGTTGCCAAGGTGCAATCTTCAAAACGCAATTGCGCTTCTTTTGCTGCTCGAATAGCCTCATCTACCGTATCAAACACACCGGGTTCTTGACCGCGAGATACTTGTTTAACCGATTGCGATGAGGCTGTTTCTTGCTTTTGCCCCTGTAATACATCTATAACCATGGAGCGGATCATTTCTTTCAACTGTGTATTGTTTTCCATCATGAACCTCCATATAGGTTGCATTGCTGATGCAATGTCCATGTCGACTTAAGGTGTACACAATCAGTGATACATTCATGATGTGACACAATAACTAGGTTTAACTCTGGCACCAGCTAATTCCTATACAATTATTTTTCAAAACTATCAACAATTCCCACAATAGCACAATCTACTGCGGTGCCTTTATCATTTTCGAAAATATGCCGTGCCGATGAGCCTCGAGTTAAAAGCACATATTCACCAACACCGGCACATACTGTATCGACGGCGATTTCTATGCGCCCCGTCAACCCTTGTTCTCCATCGAGAATATCCACCATCATCAGCTTCATTCCCTTTAGAGATTCATGCTTTTGAGTAGATACGATACTACCCACTACTTTACCGACTTGCATATTTCTCGTTCCCTTCAATTATTGTGATACCTAGGCGTTCAATCTCTTCACGAGCAGCCATGGTAAACCGTTGTCCCCTATATATGACGATAACAGACTGACTTTCACAAGATTTAACAAAAGACGCTGTTATCCAGCCTTGTGAAAAAGCATATACAGGATGTCCAAATTTATCTAGAAATTTGATGGGCCAGTCAAGAATGACTGATGGATTCATCAACGAGGTTACAGGAACTGCCAGGCGTATTGTCACCTCGCAGTCATAGGCCAATGCACGGTGCAAACAGGCTACCCAAGGCACCAATGTATCGCTCATTAACTCTCGTATATGACCATAATCTATACCAGCGAAAGAAATGAGTTGGTTCTGCAACAATATATGCTCATCAAAGCTAGTATTTTCCATGACCATAAAGGTTGCAGTGGATGACATACGCTTTTCTAGGCGTTCTAGCACCAGTTTAACTAATGCATCCATATTAAAGCTCACTTCCCATGGCAATTCCTAAGGGCGTTACAAACTCTGGATATAGTGGCTTATGAACAGGTAGCCCTATATATTGACTGAAAGTCTTTGTGAACTCCTCAAAGTTAGAGGCACCGCCCACAACTACTATAGGTGTTCCTTTTTCATAGCCGCCCTCATGTAACGCACGCTTAGAAATAGCTGCCATTTTTTCAACTACAGGCCGTATTGTTGCATATACATCACGTTTATTCGCTTCATTCCGTTTATAAGCTTCCGCTTCAGGAATAGAGATGCCATAGGCCCCGCTAATAACGAGGTTCATATGGGTGCCTCCTGTTGGCTCATCCACGGTATATACAACTCGGCCATCCTTTAAAATACTTATGCCTGTAGTACCACCACCGACGTCAATAACAGCGCCATCAGTGATTCCTAGCACGTTAGCAGCTGCTGTAGGTTCATCTAAGATACAAGTTACTTCAAAACCTGCACTTTCTAGTACATGACCGACTACATCTTTATTCTTTCCTATCGTCCCAGGTGGTACAGCTGCCGCAGCATATACAAGTTCTGTGCCCAAAGCTGCTTCTGCCTTAGCTTTTAAAGCACGCGTTATTGTAACAGCACCCACATAGTCAACAACTAGTCCATCTCGAATGGATTCATTATATTCAAAGGCACCATATATAGGTTTTCCTTTGTCGTTTACTACGGATAGGACAATAGATGATGTGCCAAGGTCAATACCTACGCGCAAATTCTTTCGATTATGAGAGCTCACTTGTTTAGACTCAACAAGATCGGAGAACTCTTGCAAGGTATTATTTGCCTTTTTCAAACCTTTCATCATATCACCTACTTTACTGTACAATTCTCGCCATCACTGTACCTTGTACATTGGCAGCATTAGCCTCATCTGTATCAATATGAAGTTCTAGAACAAACCCTGGTACAGCTCGAACGATGACATCACTAAATACAGTAGTGCGCTCAGGTGTTTGCAATTCTACGCTTACACTATCGCCATCATTTACATGAAGCCGTTTTGCATCTTCAGGCGACATATGAATATGTCGCTTCGCAACAATGCAAATAGATTTAGAAACTTCACCATTTTCGGTGCATAGAGTAATATCTACGGCCGATTCCAAATGACCAGATAGCACAATAGGAGGTTTTATACCCAATGTACGAGCATCAGTCAAAGATACCTCCACTTGTGACTGTTTTCTAAGAGGCCCCAAAACGCGCACATTTTGGATTGCCCCTTTCGGTCCCACTAAGGTAACAGTTTGTTCGGAAGCAAACTCTCCCGTTTGCTTTAAGTCACTTTTCTTAGTGATAGACTGATTAGGGAATAATATATTCCAGTCCTCCTGACATAGATGGACATGTTTATTGCTAACACCTACGGGAATGGACGATTCAAACATGGCTTCGATTACTTCTCGTACGATAGCACGAATCTGTTCCCGATCCATAAGCTATTATCCTTTCTTAGGTAGGATTAATTCTACGTCGCTATGAGGGCGTGGAATTACATGAGTAGATACTACTTCACCAACTTTTTGAGCTGCTGCACAGCCTGCATCAACTGCTGCTTTTACAGCGCCAACATCACCGCGAACCATTACAGTTACAAGACCAGAACCGATTTTTTCAGTGCCTTCTAATGTAACGTTAGCTGCCTTTACCATTGCGTCAGCCGCTTCAATTGCACCTACTAAACCTTTTGTTTCTACCATGCCTAATGCGTTATTCATGATAATCTCCTTTATTTCTTCTTACTTTAAAACACTTTTTTAACTTATTTCTTTTTAGCGCTTTTTTTGGATGGTGCTTTTTTCGTTACTACCTTCTTGGAATCCTTTGGATCAATAATGGTGGAAACGATTTCATTCAACACTTTTACAGCTTTTTCATCTAGAGAAGACTTCTTCTCTTCAGCACCTTCAGCTTTGCTGTTTTCTTTTGAACCATCTTTAGCATCATCTTTAACTACTTTTGTAGATTCTTCTTTAACTACTGCTTTTACTGGTTCTATTTCAACAGATACTTTAGCCGACTGTTCCTTAAAGTCTTCATTGAAAGCTTCTACAAGACCTTCTGCTGGACGAGGAATTACCTTATGAGCTACATATAGATTCATTCCCTTTGTTATAGCAATTCCTGTTTGAACGGCTGCGTCAACCGCGGCTACATCACCAGCGACTTTAACAGTCATCCACCCAAAACCTTTAGCCTTTTCAATGCCTACTATCCTTACATTGGCGGCTTTAACCATTGCATCTGATGCGCTAATAGCTCCCAATAATCCAGCCACCTCAAGTAGTCCTAGTGACTCTTTCACCATGCCACCTCCCGTCTAATACTTGGATGATTCGCTCTTTGGATTCAAGCATTCCTATAATGCTAGTTACGTTGCATATCTACCAACATTTGACGAATCAAATCTTTTAACTCTGGCTCTTGAGGCTCTGCTTTAAGTTCTTCTTTGGGTTGAACTTGAACAGGTTCCTCTTTGAGCATCCCCACTTCATCCATTATGTCCATAATGATAGCCCGTAACATTTGTTCATTTAGTTCTGCCATTATGAATCCTCCTATTCACATTGTGAAAGTATCATCTATTTAATCATGACGATTAGAGTTATTTAAAGTTTATAATCCAATGATCAACACATTAGATTATGTAGGACTCACCTGTATTTTTAGGCTCACTACCCATTGTGCCAAGCAATGTAATTCCTACTTCTCTAGCTACCTTAACGGCTTGTTTAACAGCCCCTGAATCACCACAAATTTGTAAAATTACTTCGTTAGACATAGATGAGCTCGATGGTGATTGATAACCTACCACGTCTACATTAGCTGATTTAACAGCTGCATCAGCCATAACTACACCGATAGCGGCTGGTGCACCGACAATTAAGCCAAAAGCTTTACCTTCTGGAGTTCCAAAGGCAGTTACTAAAGCATCGCCTGCACGAGCTGTATATTGAATTTCCACATGACCTGCTTCATTCATATATACTTCGCCAAAGGTCCGTTCTAATTCACGTAATGCTACCTCTACAGAACGTCTTACATCGGATACGTCATCGCCTCCGAATATAATGAGGGAACCAGAGCCAGCGCCACCTTTCATGTCTCTAGCAAGTTCAATGCTTACAATCTCTGTATTTGTTGCTTTTACAGCTTCATCAGCGGCCATAATTTGTGGCCCTGCACCAGTACGTGAGCCTAAGATACCGATAGATCGATATGACTTAGTGAGCTTCATAGCTTCTAATACTTGACTGTCTACATTGGCAATAACGAGACCTACTGTATCACCGGTTGTCGTACTACCTACGTGTTCAGTAATCATAGAAGTTTGTAGTTGACTTACAGCAGGTGAACTTACAGGTGCTGAAGCACATGATGCATTACTAGTCGCGCCTGAAGTTTTGCTTAAATCAGCACTATCGATACGCATCAATACGCGCTTTAAAATCTCATCTACCATACTTTTAGTATCGGCCATAATTATTCACCCTTTGTTGGTAAAATACCTTCTACATCTTTATGTGGTCTTGGAATTACATGAGTAGAGATAACAACACCTACGCGTTCCGCAGCAGCTGCACCTGCATCTACGGCAGCTTTTACAGCCCCTACATCACCGCGAACCATAACAGTAACGAGACCAGAGCCAATTTTTTCATTGCCCACTAGTTCCACATTAGCTGCTTTAAGCATTGCATCAGCTGCTTCAATAGCTCCTACTAAGCCCTTAGTTTCCACCATACCTAATGCTTCTTGTGTCATCTGTTTTCTCTCCTTTTACAAAACATAATACAAAGAATACCAATTTATTTTTCTAATAGTTCCACCATAGTGCCTATGTTCATAAAGGCAAAATGTGCAGTTTTAAGTAGTTGTACCATCAGTACAGCTCCTGTACCTTCACCCAATGCCATTTGACCATGGATGGGAACCTCATCAAGACGTATGTTTGCATACGCTAATGCTGCGGCCATTCCTACTTCACGAGAGTAGTGAGATGGAATACCATACAATGGCGCTTCACCATTCATTTGAGTGGCACAAGCCATTGCCACCGCTGTAATATACCCATCGATAACGAATGGGATATGTAAATCTGTACAAGCTACCATCGCACCTGTAATTGCGGCTATATCAAAACCACCAACGCGACTAATAACATCCTTTGGCGTATTGAGATGCCCTTTATGATGCGCTAAGGCAGTCCGTACAAACTCACGTTTTTGATTCATATACGCTTCGTCATCGGGACCAGAGCCAGGTCCTACAGTTATCCGTGGGTCTAATTTTGTAAGCCCGCTTAACACGGCTGCCGATGTGGTAGTATTACCAACGCCCATTTCACCAAAGGAAAATAGATTAATTCCCGATTCCGCATAGTATATAACGCGGTTGTAACCAGCTTGGTATGCTAAATCAAATTCTTCGCCGCTCATAGCGGCACCATGTAAAATATTTTTTGTACCTTGACTAACTTTTCGATCTATCCCGATACCTTTAGGGCACGCAATACCAACGTCTACTACTTCGTAAGGAATATGGTTAAAGATACAGTAATTGGCAACTGCGCTTTTACCATCAATCATATTCTGAGATTGTTTACGAGTAATTTCGTAGTTATAACCGATCAGTCCGTCTACGGAGATTCCGTTATCTGCAGAAAAGATAATATGTTGTGCATGAATCTCAGGCCGGATTTCTTGCCAAGCAAGACACATCTTTTTGAAATATCGTTCCCATAGACCTAAGCTTTTTGGAATGATCGCCTTATTTAAAATAAATTGATTAAGTTGTTCTTCAAAACCTCTGTCCATGGAAAAACCTTCTTTCAACTAACTGTATATGTAGTCACATAAACGATCTAGCGATTCTTGATCGTGAACGGATATTTCAAAAATCTTAGTAGCTCCCGCTAGCTTGAGATTGCGGCGAGGCGCCTCCACATCTTTTCCCGTATCAACTTTTGACACAACACCGATAACTTCTCGATTTAAAGAGTTCCCAAAACTAGGTGGGAAAATTGTTGTTTCATCACCTGCAGGAATCATAAAAATCACTATATCCGCATCATAGGCATGCAAGATAATTCCTCGATAGTAATTAGGGTTTTCCATATATTCCCCAGGGGTATCAATAAAATTACCCACTCGAGTTATGGCTTGTGTTTTGTGATACGTTGCAGAGCCATGAGTAATCGTATCTGCCAATGTGGTCTTACCACATCCGCTGCGCCCTACGAGAAGGATGCGTTTTTCTTTCTTTTCGGTACTCATAATTACCCTTTCATTAGGATCTTGTTAAATCCGTTGGGAAGAATCCTAATATGCGTTGCAAGCCTTCAATAACGCTCTGCAATGCGGATTCAACAGCAGATACATCTCCCGTTATGAGAAGTGCTCCCGAAAATCTGTCGATGAAACCAATTTCAATGTCACCAGACTTACTTGCTATATCGGCTGCAATAATGGTCCCTTCGCCAGGTGTGATTGTAAGAATTCCAATGGCATTCCGTCCTTTTTCTTCAAGCCCCATTTTTCTAAACAAATCGGGCTTAGGATTAGCAATAACATGGGCTATAGTAACCTGCTTTCCGGGTACAAATTCTTGGATGATGCGTTGTTTAGCATCAATTACCTCTTGAAAGGCCATATAATCTCCTCCTAATACAAAATGTATAGTTCATATAGTGACACGGACCATACATACGAGTCTTTCAATATAGATTTCCCTTAAGGTGCCACTAATTTAAAAAATACTACTGCTAAACCAGCCCCAATCAATGGACCAATAAATGGAACCCATGCATATTGCCAATTCGCCGTTCCCTTATTAGGAATAGGCAAAATAGTATATGCCAGGCGAGGACCGAAGTCACGAGCTGGATTTAACGCATAACCTGTAGTTGCACCAAAGGACATACCGATGGATGCAATGAGGATACCGATAACCACTGGAGCTAAGCCATCTGCCATCTTGCCCAAGCAAAGGATTGCTAGAATGAGCATAAAGGTAGCAATGATTTCAGACATCAAATTGCAAGGTTTATGGTCAATAGCTGGACCAGTCGCGAAGATACCTACGCAGTTACCTTCATCAGGGCCTGTTTCCTTGAAGTGCGGATAATAGAATACTGCTGCAATAGTAGCACCTACAAAAGCGCCGGCAATTTGAGCGATAGACATCGGAATTACTTGTTCCCATGGAAAGATACCTGCTACTGCAAGAGCAAAGGTAACGGCAGGGTTCAAATGACCAGGTCCACCTAGTGTAATTCCTATATACACAGCGAAGGTTACTGCAAAGGCCCATCCAAAAATAATGTGTAACCAGTTAGTACCAAAGATACCAACGATGGTTTTCTTTAACAAAATCGATGCATTTGTACTATTACCAAATGCGAGTAAAACGGCAGTACCAACAAACTCACTAATATACATTTGCGTTACGTCCATTGTCTTCACCTCATCGAGTTAACAAAGATTGTAATGCATGAGATGCAATGTCCATATCTTCTGCCACGGTACCACCGCTAATACCAAACCCACCGACAATTTCGCCATCGATGATGATTGGGTAACCTCCACCAAAGGTACAGATTTTACGATTTACCATGGATTCAATGTTGAATAGATCGCCATCAGGCTGTGCACTCTGATGTACTTCATGAGTTGCCGCTTTGAGAGCCACTGCTGTGTACGCCTTTGCCTGTGCGATATCGTTGCTGATGAGCAATGCATCTGACATACGATGGAAATACATTAATACACCTTTTGCATCCACAATAGATACAACAATAGGTACGCCTATGGACTGAGCATAGTCCAAGGCGGTTTGTGAAAGTTTCGTCATAATTTGTTCTAGCTTTGTTCTAGTTGCCATATAACTAACTCCATTTTCAGTAGTATGCTCCATATCCCATAGGCTCCGATTCGTTTCTGCCAGTACTTCTGCATGATTGTTCTTAACACGTTCTGCTACGCGTTCTACAATTGTTTCTACAAATTGCACATAGTCTTCCATGCGAGCCATGATATAAAGAGCATCAGATAATCGATTAATAAATTTTCGAACCTCATCGCGAATTGGTTCTACCTCACCTAAACTAATGAGTAATCGTTCCCCTCGACGACATATAGTGCGCGCTACATGAAGCTCTGCGGCAGATAAGTAATTACCGCTTAATATAAAGCTATGTTGCTGTGGCAAACGCTTCGTATAGTCATCGATCATGTATTCCAATTCGCTTATATCTTGTTGTGAAATCAAATTACTACTTTCACTAAGATGTTCAACATGAGGTGTTGCTACCTCCGCACATAAGCGGAATAGCTGATGTTGTAATGTGTGAAGCACATGTTTATTGTCCTGTGAGACAACTAATTTCTCGCAGACACTAACCTGTGCATTTAATTCATCAAAGGTTCCATATGTGTCCACACGAAGTGAATTCTTAGGTACTCTAGTGCCATCAAAGAGAGCCGTTGTACCTGCATCACCGGTTTTCGTATAAATAGCCATATGCACCACCTCTCAAGTTCATTGTATTTAAAAGGCTACTTCCAATCGTTCATCAGAAGCGAATGGATTACCTTTTACAAGGCGAGCTGCATTTACACCTAATGTGCGCAAGCTATCTGGATATTGAGCATAGCCCGTAAGTCGATAAATAAATTGATGAGCTGGTATGTTTTTATAGGTCAACACAATCGCCTCATCATCAACGCCTATCCCAACAGATAAAGCCGAATTACGAGATGCTAGGTCGGCCAATGTCATATGCGTACCACTATGGGACTCGATTACCACGGGCAGTCCTTCCTCCTCAATGCCATATAAAACAGGCTTTAATACATCCTCACCGATATACGGTGTAGTATAGAGCAAGATGGTTGGCTTACTGATGATGCTTTGATCCATCATAGGCCTCCCTTCCGTGAATAGGAAAGGACAAGTCCTGTTGCAACAGCATTACGTGCCCCTTCAACACCTCGAATATTGCCTCGCCCCGCTACTAATGCATATTGTGAAAGTGCATCGGTTACGAGTTGAGGAATTTCAAAGTCTAATGCAGAGCCACCTACAATAACTACGAATGGTATATCTCGCACATTATGAGTAGGACTGACAGATGCTAAGGCACGGAGTGAATTTGTAACAAATACTCGTTTCTTTGCAGTTTGGCGGACACGTTTAATCGTTTCTAGCGGAATATCTCGCTCTACAGGAACAAGTCCATCAGGAGTAACGATAACAACGCGGCCAAACAATGCTGCCGAAAGTGGTTCATTAAAGAACTGCACCGTTCCATCTTCATGACGAATGTGATATACGCTAAGTACCTGAGCTAATGGATCTCTCTTAATGGCCTCAGCAATATGCATATCCTCTAACCCAAGTTCAGAATTGATGAGCATAGTTACCATATTTCCCGCTCCAGCAAGATGAATGGCTTTAATTTTTCCTTCTTGGTTAATGATGGATGCATCAGTTGAACCTGCCCCTAAATCGAGTATGGCCATTGGTTTTGCTGTCCCCGGTGTAGTCAAAGCCCCTAAAATAGCCGATTCAGCCTCTTCACCACCGATTTCAACAGGTATACCTAATTCCTTTTCCACCTGTTTAGCGATGATTTCCATTTGTAGATGGTCCGATTTAACCATGGAGGCAATACCTACTGCTTGTTCCATTGAGAACTCACCTGCAAGGCCACCCTTTACATTGATAGGAACAGCTACATCTACGGCTAGCAAGTCTTGGATGAATACATCTTGCGGGGATTTATTCGTCAATTGAGCCATTGTAAGGCGAACCTTTTCAAGCATGCCCCCTACGTTCGTTCCAGCTTCACCACTAACATCATCGATAGGATGAACAGATCCAAGAGTTTCCATAATTCTCTCTGCCCCAGCAGATACATCAACGGATACGGTTCTGCCGTTTCCTATCACAATGATGGACCCCGCTGGTATTACCCGCTCTTTAACGTCCCCTGCAGGTGTTTTAATAACGACTGCAGATCGGTTGCCAATAAGGGCTCGAGCGATAGGCACAATATTCTTTGTTTCCTCTGGTGAAAGCTCAAATACAGTGGCAATCCCATAAGGATTAGATAATTGTGATACCACTTGTCCTGGTTCTACTACCTCTACGGCGGAGAGCATACCCATTGGAATTTTGTCGATATACGCAACCTCGTCTACGATAGGAATTTTGTTATCTAATCGATTGTTAACGAGTACACCATCATCGGCTTGAAGGATAGCAGCCCGAATATCATAACCTCGCTTACAGTACGCATTAATCAGCTGTGCTACCAATTCAAAATCGATAATCTTTGGAGCAACCACGATGTATGGCTGACCTTGTGGCTTATCGATTAGTTGCTCAATAGGAACGGTATACCCTACACCAAGACCTAAACCACCTGGTGTTTTAGGGTTGTGCCCTATCATGGTAGATTCTGTAATTATGGTTTCTGTAATCGTTTCCATGGCTACATCACCGATAACTGGTGTAGCCTCATTAATGCGAACTAAGTCAATATCTCGTAGTGTAAGATTAGCAGACCTGATTAGCGACTTGAGGGCATCCATGAGACCTACGATATTTTCGCGTGTCCCTTTAATACCAGTGGTACTAGCGATGGCAGAAGATAAGAACTTTACCTCACCATTGCTATGCACTTCGGCCAAGGCCGCTTCTGTTGTCGAGTTTCCTATATCGATGCCAACAATTCGTTTCATAATGACATCTCCTATAGGTTAATTATCACCTTTTAATTTTTTACGACGCTCATAGTTTTCTGCGGCTTCACGTACAAAGTTTGCACAAATAGGAGCACCTAGGCCATCAAGTTCGCTAGCAATATCTAATAGTTCTTGTTTCGAAGAACGATACGGACGAAGTGCATTGTACATTTCAAGTAAACGTTTATCACTTACCTTCGTCATTTCTGCAGCGCGAGAGAAGTTGAGTTCAATTTGATCTCGGCCCCCAGCCTTAGCAATTTGACCTTGAGCTTTCAAAATGGATGGAGAAATTTTTAAATCGTCCATTGTAATATGTCCGGCCATTACGTTATCCATCGTAATATGACTTAAGTCTCGACCTTGACCAAGATCAATCCATTCTGGATGTTTTTTAGCAATCGGATAATCCTCGATGGTAACCACCCTATCTACAACTGTTGTATTAGGTGTAGATGATGTATGAGGCGCAGAGTATTGTGTGGTATTTCCCTTTGCCCCTTCTATTTCAGATACGATCTGCCGAATTAAGGCTTCTAATTCGTTAGCCATAGTAAACCTCCTTATACAGTGACACGAACTTCATCAGCTGGCTTACCTTTTACTACATGCTTAGTTTCCTTGATATGAAGCAATGCAGATAATGCTTGGTATTTTGGACGAGCCATTTGATCGTTCAATGTTGGTACTGGTGTTGGGGATTCGCCCTTAGCATATTTAGCAGCATTTTTACCGATAGCACGGTATGTTTCAGCTGTTAATAGAGGTGCTTGAGGGAATAATTCCAAATTTGAAAGTGGTTGTAAATCGCGTTGGTGAATCAAGGTTGTACCTTTAGATTGAATACCGATGCATACACCAGATCCAGAAATAGAATCGCCTTCAACGGCTACGGCCGCTACGTCAGAGGAACGATATACGCGAATTACACGAGCTTTTAAACCTTCTTCTTCGATACCAGCTACTAATTGGCGAATTACCTCTTGATGCGGTACACCAACGATAGTTTGTCGTTGACTACGGCCAAAGGCAGGGCCAACAGCAATAACCACTTCATCTGCGCTTGTACCAGGTTGTGCAGGGCCACCAGTTTGGAGCCAGCTATCGTCACCAGTTGGATCTTCATGTCTAGGAGCTGCACTTGGTGTTGTGCTTTTACCAGCACTAGCCTTGAATTGTGGTGCTTCATGAACACCACCCATTTCTTGTAAAACGTCTAGGATAATAGAACGTAATACATCTCTGTTAATTTCAGCCATCATGACACCTCCTTATATATCCCGTGGATCAATGGCGTTTGGAATATCTTTAATGCGTTCCCAATCTTCACCTTCCACACGATAACCTGTGCCAACACCTTGATAGTCATTTCTATTGTTAATCGCGGAGATAACATTGAAATCACGGTCAAAGATGGCCGATGTTTGTAAGTAATCGCCGGAGATTTTTTGTTTTAATAGATTCAAAATACTTTGTGCTACATCAGGATGACCTTCTTTAGCTAAACCTTTTACAAAGTCAATACCTGTAACACCGCGATTCAACAAATCTTGAGCCGCTTTAATATCTGCAACCTTGTCACGAGGAGGCATATCTTTAGAGCCATTTGCATAGGTAGCAGCCTCTACCTCTTGATCTGTAATTGGAGGCAAGCCCAATGCTTTGAACAAGGCTTGAAGTGCACGAGCCGCTTTATTACGAACCGCTACTACTTCTTCTTCACGAGCAGGAATAAGACCGCCATTTACTTTTAGGTCACGTTGGATAACTGTCCAGTCATCATAGTCTTCTGCATCCCAGTTAGAACCAGCAAACATATTGTCATAGTTTGGTGTAGAGCTATAACCAGAGCAAATGAAGTCAGTACCAGGTGCAAATTGCATCAATGTACGAGCTGTTCTACGCAAATCAGAATGACTGAAAGTTTGGTCATTACTAGATGCACATTCAAGGTCGAGCATAGCTGCTACAAGGTTTTCTGCTAATACAGCGCGGATACCAGAAGGTACAGCGGCTGGAATACCGATACAGCTTACAGAACCATTTTGGATACCTTGTACGCCAGCGCCTTTTGTGATGTATAGGCAACGGATTTCAAGGTATAACATAGATTTACCTTCTGCTTGGCCCATTTGTACTTCAGAACCTGTACCAGAGGTGAAGCGCATTTTAAGACCACGAGATGCATAAGCAGATGCGAGGAATCCTTTAGACCAAGGTGTATCATCACCATCGGTAAATACGTCTTCTGTACCATATACGGAAATTGTTTCTGCATAGGCTGTGAAGCCACGCATGCCAAGTTCCAATTCTGTCGCTTCTTCCAAGGAGCATTGTGTCAATACACCTGGTCGACCACATTGAGAGCCTACGAGTAAGCTAATCGCATTAAGTGGTGCGTAACGAGCAACGGCTACTGTTGTTTCTTCTTCTGCAAACCCACGAAGTGCACCTTCCGCAGCATCGGCTGCGATTTGCACTGGATTATCGTTTACGTTCGTTACATGGGCTTGGTTAGCCATTGTACGACGAGCACGCATTTTTTGCATACATTGCATCATTTCAACAACGTTCATAGAAGAAACAACTTCCAACATTTTCGCTGGAGTAATAGATTTACAAATCTTAACGATTTCTTCACGAGGTACTGATGGTGTAAGCATCATATTAGCAATCTCTTTTGAATCCTTTGCCATTGCTTCTTGAGCACCATCGAGAACAATACCGTAGTTTGCAATAAATGTATCGATAAGATCAAAGTCTTCGCGGCGTTTGCCATCAAGTTCAACGATGCGACCGCCTTCGATTTTAAGGCTAGGCTTTGGATCTTGAGGAGATTCCATGGCTATAAAACCTTCCTCTACCCATTCCTTTACATAACCATCCTGATTGACAGGACGTTGGCTTAAAACTTCGAAACGTTTTGATTTCATAGGGCATACCATCCTTTCAGATTAGATATAGGAAGGGGCTCCGTTCACTGGTTCGTCACCCATCGTACCTAGCAATTTTTTACCTACTTCACGAGCAGAGATAACTGCTTGTCGTACAGCCCCTGAATCACCAGAAATCTGTAAAATAACTTCGTTAGAATTGCTTGTGCCTGCAGAAGGAGATGCATAACCAATTACATCTACATTAGCAGATTTAACAGCTACATCGGCCATGACTACACCAATAGCTGCTGGAGCACCTACAATAAGGCCAAAGGCTTTACCTTCAGGAGCACCAAATGCTGCATTTACTGCATGGCTAGCGCGTGCGGTATATTGTAATTCAAGATGACCAGCATCGTTTGCGTATACATCGCCAAAGGTGCGTTCCACTTCAGCTAATGCCACTTCAATAGCGCGTTTAACATCGGATACATCATCACCACCAAAGATGATAAGAGAACCGTGACCTGCGCCACCTTTAGTATCGCGAGGTAATTCAATGCTAACGATTTCAGTATTTGTCGCTTTTACTGCTTCGTCAGCTGCCATAATATGAGGACCTGCACCAGTACGAGCCCCTAAAATACCGATAGAACGATATTTTTTCTTCAATTGCATTGCATCTAATACTTGTTGATCTACATTAGCAATTACGAGACCTATAGTATCACCAGTTTTACTAGTCCCTACAAATTCAGTTAATCCACATGTTGTCACCATAATACCCTCCATACGTGTAATGAAAGTATCTTTGTACAGGAATATATGTTGCTGTATGTTATGCCATTCTCCTGTTATTGTTTCAAGTCGCCTTATATCGCTTTTTATCGTTTCATTTATTTTTCATATATATACAGCAATATCCCCTGTACACCATATAATTTTATAGAGCATGCCTCGCTATTCAATCACTGTCCATTGGGCTCAATCCTTTCTAAATATATGTAATATAAGGGTTTTTCTACCTTTATTATAAAAATTCTGTCATACAACTTTTTTATGTGTATTCGTAAAATGCGATTTTTCTATTACAAAAATGCCACAATCCTGTTATACTCATACATATATAGGAGAATATATATGAGTAATAACGCAGAGTTATAAGTATATGAATTTCAAGTGGTATATCACTTTTTTCTTTTCTTAGGTTTATGAGCAAGCCCACAAAATGGAGAGCAATTAAGGCGATTATAGCGGTGAGCTTACTAGACCTCTTAGCACATTTGTGATTGGAGGTTCCACTATGATTTGTACTCGGGAAGATACTAAACTTATCAACGAAATCATGCGAGATTTCACAAACATAACAAAAATTGCGGCTATCTTTGTCAATAATCGCGGAAAAGTGTTATCTCAAGAATATAACTTTTCCCCCTTCTGTAAGGTAGTAAGGCGTAATCCAGCTTATGCCAAGCGATGTAATCAATGTGATTTATATGGCGGACTCGATGCTACAAAAGAACTATCATCGTGTCCTTATCGTTGTCACATGGGACTCATAGATTTCTCTGTTCCCGTTATGAAAGAGGGAGCTATTTTAGGCTTTATCATGGCAGGGCAAACTAAAACAGAGGATACTACAATCAAGCCGATTTTACCTACCCAGACAGATTGGCACGAAGACACTAAGCTTCGTGCACTATATCAGGCATTACCAGTGCTTACAGCAGAACAAATTTACAGTGCTACAAAGGTGTTACGGATCTTGGTAGAGCATTACTTCCCATTCAATGATTTAGTAGCAGAAGAACTACCATATGAGCAATTACCAGACTTTGTCGAGTCTGAGCAGCCTATTAATCGTCCTGAAATCAGAAAAGCTATCTTGTACATAGAAAAAAACCTGAGCAAACGAGTGTCTCTTAGACGGATTTCGGAACATATTCATTTAAGCGAGTCCTATTTCTCCAAGATTTTTAAAGATGATACAGGACTTTCAGTAGTGCAATATATAACACTACTCCGTATACAGGAAGCAAAAAAATTGTTGGTCTATTCCCAATTAACAGTCAATCAAATCAGTAAAACCTTGGGATATAACAGAACGAGTTACTTCTGCAAGATTTTTAAAATGGCTACTACGGAAACACCGCATTCGTACAGAAAAAAATATGCTAAACCTATTGATGCATAATCCAAAACAAAGCTATAGCTAGCAATGATAAAGGGCTCTATATTGAAAATAGAGCCCTTTATCAATGTATAAATCAATTTCTACGTAGCAGATAAAATAACAAAAAGACGTAACACCAAATGGTGTTACGCCTTTTTTGTATTAGAGAGTTAATCTGAGGAGATGTTTTGTGAAATACACTATGTTATTAACGATTCAATTGATTAGAACGCTGGAATAATTGCACCTTTGTAGTGTTCTTCAATGAATTTCTTAACTTCTGGAGATTGTAATGCTTTAGCTAATTTTTGGATAGCTGGTTTGTTTTCATCACCAGGGTTAACGGATAGAAGATTTGCATATGGAGAGTCAGCTTTCTCTACGAATAAGCCATCTTTTGTAGGATTAAGGCCGGCTGGCAATGCATAGTTGGCATTGATTACAGCTGCGTCCAAATCTTGGATGGAACGAGGAATTTGAGCTGCTTCTAACTCAGTAATTTGGATGTTTTTAGGGTTGCTAGTCACATCAAATGGTGTGTTAGTCAAACCAGTTGGATCTTTCAAAGTTACAAGACCTGCACTTTGCAACAAGAGAAGTGCACGAGCACTGTTTGTTGGATCAGATGGAATTGCTACTTTTGCGCCATTTGGCAAGTCTTTCAAATCTTTAATTTTTTGAGAGTAGATAGCCAGTGGTTCAATGTGAACTGGTGCGAAGCTTACGAAGTTTGTACCATGATCTTTATTGAAGTTATTTTGGTAAGGTACGTTTGCAAAAAAGTTTGCATCTACTTCTTTACTAGACAATGCCATATTTGGTTGGATGTAATCTGTAAACTCAATAACTTGAAGATCTACACCTTCTTTAGCCAATAAAGGCTTAATTTGATTCAAAATTTCCGCATGAGGTACAGGGTTTGCTGCTACTTTTAATACCTCTGCTTTAGAGCTGCTAGCACCACTAGAGCTTGCGTTATTTGTGGAAGACCCACAACCACTAATCAATAAGGACGCACCCAGTACGGCCGTCGCTGCTAATGCTAACCATTTTTTCATGTAATCCTCCTATCTACGATGAAAACCTACATCTCTGACGAGGACTCATACGTATACAACATTCGTAGACATTGTAATAAATCTATTCTTCTTATCTTGTATCTACATTTAATTATTTAATAATTTCGATGTAGTAAGTATAGCAATTTAATTCCTACTCGTATAATAGATTTTACATGTATAATAATATAACTTTAATCTATAGCAAGATAAGAGTAATTACATTTAGCTATGCCAAGTACATAAAAACGGTACTAAGATGATTCCCCGTACTACTAGGTAATATACCTAATAGCTAAAATCAAACTTAGTACCGTTATAAATGTCACCCTATATAATAAACAATATAATCAAAATCCAAAAATCAACTTATAGAGTTGACGTTGTTTGCTCGATAGAAATAGTTACAGGTGCTGATAATTTAGCCTCTAACCAAGCTTTTATTCGTTCCAAATCTGCATCAGATATAGCGGATGTAGTATGGATGATCACCATATAGCGACTCGCTTTAGGCTCTTCTAGATTATCTATCAAAGGCATGCCTTCTACTTTGCTTACAAACGGGAATAACGCCTTTGCTTCAGCTTCTGTCGTTTTCATAGTATTTATAGTTTCACTTACTAGTTCATAAGTCGGCTGGTACAGATTACTCAAGTTTTTATATGTTTCAAGATTCTCTGAAGATTTATTCGAGTTCACCTTATCCGTAGTAGATTTTTTCTCATCTACGCTAGTAACAAATCGTAATGTATAAGGCTGCAAGTACTCATCCTTCTGTAATTTGTCATCCAACTGGGCTCGCTCCTCTGAAGTCACAGGAGCGCCTATAGCTACTATGTCTACTAGCTTATTCGTCCGATCCAATGAATAATCAATCACTTGTCGACGTCCCTCTTGATTAATATCATTCTTAATAAACTGCTCTAGATGATTTGACTCGGAATACTTGATGGTCATATCATAGCCTGCATAAATACTTGGTATAGCCATAATAAGACCAATCACAAGAAATATTAGCTGATTACGACGAATACGCTCTTCGGCTTGTTCATGGAATGGCAAACGATATACACCCTTTAAAACAATAAAAGCTGCAAAGAAGATAAAGAATGCATTTATAAAGAATAAATAGCTAGCCCCAAAGAAATAGGTCCAATTTCCACTAGCAAGTCCATATCCTGCCGTACATAGTGGTGGCATAAGTGCAGTTGCAATCGCAACCCCTGGTATAACATTATCTAAGGTCTTACGCGTTTGCCCAATAATCCCAGCTAACCCACCAAATATAGCAATGAATACATCAAAAATATTCGGTTCTGTACGCGCTAATAGTTCAGATGTAGCCGTCTGAACGGGGGAAATATAAAAATATAAAGCAGATGCCAAAACAGCAATCGTAATCTGTACGGACAATCTTAAAATACCACTCTTCGCAACTGTAAAATTAAGCGTAGCGAAGCCAAAGCCAATTGCTAAAATAGGTCCCATCAACGGCGATATAAGCATAGCACCAATAACAACTGCCGTACTATTCATATTCAACCCAATAGAGGCAATAAATATGGAGAAGATCAGGATAAGCAACGCAGGTCCCTTAATCTTAGCCCCACCTATCAACCTTTTAGAAATAGTTGCATCATCAGCGCGCTCAAAATGTATATTAAAGTATTTATTTATTTCCATTCTTCCTCCTTATAATTTCATCAAATCTGCAAAGGTCCCTACGTTTACAAACATATGCTGTGTAGTTTTGAGCATTTGTACCATCAATATGGCCCCCGTGCCTTCCCCCATCGACATGTAGGCTTGAATAGGAACCATGTTTTGTGTAATATCTACCTCTGCTAAAGCTAGCTCTGTGCCTTTTTCTCGAGAGTTATGAGATGGCAATGCATAATCCTTAACACGATCATTCATATGTACTGCACAAGCTGCTGCTACAGCTGTAATAAAGCCATCAATGACAAAGGGCTTTTTAAACTCAACACAAGCGAGCATAGCCCCAAGAATAGCAGCAATATCAAAGCCCCCTACATGGGCTACGATTTTACGAACTCTTTCAGCTTCACTGTCAGAAACAATACTAGCCTTATGCTTATCTAATACAGCGCGCACAAAATCAATTTTACGCTTCATCAAATCTGGTTTATTAGGCCAAGAACCAGGACCTACCGTTTCAGTGGGATCCGCTCCAGTTAAGGCAGACAACACACAGGCAGAAGTCGTCGTATTACCGAGTCCCATTTCACCAAAGGAAAAAAGATTTATCCCTTGCTTTACATAATGTTCAACTCGTTCATAGCCAGCTTGAAAGGCACGATTAAATTCATCCTCAGTCATAGCAGGGTGGTTTAAAATATTCTTTGTCCCCTTTGCGACCTTGCGATCCACTCCGATGCCATCATCTGAGGCAATTCCTACATCCACAACTTCATAAGGAATGTTGTTAAAGTCACAAAATTGTGTGGCCGACGAACGCCCCAAGAGCATATTACGCGACTGCTTTTGCGTTACCTCATAGTTATAACCTACATAGCCTTCCATATTACAACCATTATCGGCGGAAAATATGATATGCTGAGGTCGAATTTCACCACTAATCTCGCCCCAAGCTGTACAAATCTTACGGAAATATATTTCCCACAAGCCAAGTCCTCCTGGAATTAAGCATTTAGCTTGGAGAAATTTATTCAGTTGTTGCTCTATGGCTGTGCTTGGCTTATCTTTCATTCTATTATCTAGACGATACTTAATGCATCGACTAGCCTTCTATTAATTCGATATTATTCTATATGAAAGTATAACACAAACCTCATATCTAATGATATGAGGTTTGTTAGCTTTTAATATATTAAGGCATCAAAAAAGGTTATCCCATTAGAGGATAACCTTTTATTTGAACTATATTAGGACATAGATATATCTTTTGTTAATTATCTTAAACCAGTGAAATTAAGCACCTTGGAATTGTGGCATATCGTCGCCACTAGAGTCATCTAGTGTACCTTGAAGGTCATGGTCAACCATAGCGCATACGGATGCATCAGACCACACGTTTTCAGCAGTTTCGATCATGTCAATAATCGTATAGATTGGCAAGATGATACCAAGCAAACCGATTGGTGCACCGATGGAGCTCATCAAGGACAATGTTAAGAAGTAACAACCCATTGGAACGCCAGCATTACCAATAGCAGCAAGAACAGCAATGAATAACCAAGCAATCATTGTGCCCATCGTCAATTCAATACCTGCGTTTTGCATTACGAATAAGGATTGTTCCAAATTTTATATACAAACTCTGCCCAACTCTAATGATACATATCTATATCTACAGTAATCATTCGCGTTCGTTCCGGATTAAACATAAAGTAAATCACTCTTGGCTGATCATGATCAAAGTTATGGTAAACAACATATACTACATATTTCTCAGCTGATACTCGAGTACTATAATAAAAATCTTCATTAGGATCATCACCGACGCTCTGGCTGCCATCAATTAACCATGGAAATAATTTCCAGTTTTGTCGTTGAATAGTGATAATCTCATAATAATTGTCTATGTCACTAACCAATACATTTTTATCTTTTGTATATGTAAACGAATTAAGTACTTCAACTGTAGTATCCTTGTCCCTGCCATTTATAAACGAATACCAAGAATTAGATTTAACAGTTTCCTCATACCTTGAAATCGTAGATTCATCACCATCTAATACCAAGCAACTATAATTTCCACCCAATCCAATTACCTCAGCAGAAGAAACCACTTTCAAACTCTCTAGTAAAGACTTAGGTGCTTGTAATGGAGATGGAATATACCCCGCCTTAGATGAGGGCCAAGTAGAGTGCCAACGTTGTATATCATAATGGGATATTCCTACAGCAGAAAACACTAAGGTAACAGCTAATGTAGGAAGCATACATAGAAAAAAGATTACATAAAAATATGTTAAAAATCTTTTTCGTATAGCGTTCTCACTATCGATTATTCCACATTTCTCAAACAACAGTACAATCGTAGCTACTAACAAAATCAGATAGTATAATCCAGAATATGATATCTCATCCGAGAATAAAAAAGTTAATATCCAAAGAGTTATAAAGAACCATATACTCTTTCTATAAGGATTAGAAAAAAACAATTTCTTTAAGTAAATTAAACACTGTTGCATTTACGATCTCCACAACAATACCTACTCAAATTACTTAGATTGATAAAGCACCGCCCGTGTCCCATCATTACTAATTAGCAATTCTACAAAATGAGGTCTTTTTGTATTCCCATCATCTACAAACACATATAATCTATGATTTCGAGTAGAGTTATATGTATCTTTAACTACAGTTTTTGTCTCTTTTCGAGGTGCAAAGCGTAACCACTCTATAAAATTTCGTTGTGGTAAGTTTAGAGGTTCTTCCTCGATGCTCTCTATAACGTTATAGCTATTGGGATGAGATATAAAACGCTTTTTCTCCCCCGTATCTAAATCACGCAATACACCATCCGCATCAATTTGCGCTGTATAGGTAGCATTTTGCTTAGCTATCATTTCATACTGTGAGATTACTTTAGGGTCTCCCTCTAATACAGTATATCTCGTAGGATATGCATTTGCCCAAACTAAGCTATCACCAGATGCAGAAGCTCTGAGAACCCCTTCTGGAAGCTCCTTTGGACGCTTTAAGCCTTCCGGTAATTCATCATTATTAGGCCAGCCCCGTTTCCAATCCATTGTGCTAAACTCAAAACCATCCATTTGATCATGAGTCGTTTGAGTATCATACTTAACCCAATCAGCTACGAGCCAAGATATACTAAGAGTTATGATAACAAACAAAACACAAGCCATTCTGCTATGTCTTCTTTCAGATATAGCTTGTTTCTTAAAACGCCTATATTGCAGTAACAAACTCAATACTATAGCTATACCAAAAACAATGTATGTAATAGGCGCTAAATTAAATAAGATTGCTACAATTGCAAACAACACGCATAGCATAACCGTTAATAGGCCATAAAATCCTTGGAACAAAACTCTCTCCTATAATGACAACACTTAGAACATTTTCTTATACAACTCTTCAATATCTTCACGGTTTATTTCTGCCACTGTATTAGCAATATTGCCTGTAGCTACAACATATACATTATCTACAAGCCAAGGAATGTCTTTTTTCGCAAAGCCTAGTTCTGTAAGGTTTGTAGTAAGGTCTAGGTCATGTACGATAAAGCGTAAAGCTTCACCTAGTTCGGAGCCATCGCCGTGGTTAAAGATACGAGCTAAAGCACCGAATTTATCTGGGTTAGCACTCCAAGTGTATTCCACTACCACAGGTTCAATAACGGCAAGGCCCACACCGTGTGTAATATCTTTAAGGCCACTGGCAGGGTGTTCCATACCGTGGGCTAGTGTAACACCCGCCGTATTGATTACCATACCGCCAATGGTGCTAGCAAGGGTTACCGATTCCCAAGCTTTTGTGAGTTGTTTTTCGTTCAGTACTTCAGGTTTACCGTTAGCAACGGCTTTCACATGTTTATATAGAGGTACGAGGTATTGTGCTAATAATGTTACTGCATAATAAGATAATGCATCAGTAAAAGGTTGTGCCGTTTTAGAGGTATAAGCTTCGATATTATGACATAATGCATCAAAGCCAACCGACGCCAACACATGAGGTGGCATGGTGCCCATCACAGCAGGATCTACAATAGATACCTTCGGCACGATTGCATTACAACGCAAAGATTTCTTATCCCCCGTTTCAGGATTGGTAAGTACACCAAAGCCATTGCCTTCAGAGCCGGTACCACATGTTGTAGGAATGACAATGAGTGGTAATGCGGTATCGCTCGTTTTACGATTAAAGATATAATCGTTAATATCCCCTTCGTTTACGGCCATAAAGGCAATGCCCTTTGCACAGTCCATGATCGAACCACCGCCGATAGCAATAACCATATCGCAGCTTTCAGATTTAGCTAAAGCAGCGCCCTCTAAAGCAGTCGTTGTTAATGGATTAGCATCAACTTGATCAAACAACACATAGTCAATATGAGCAGTCTCTAATTTTGCTACTACACGGTCATATAAACCAGATTTCTTCGCACTAGTGCGACCTGTTACGATGAGGGCTTTCTTGCCATAAGATGCAACATAATCAGCAACACTGTCTACTTTATTCCAACCAAATTGGATGTTTACAGGTAAAAAATAAGAGAATTCCATGTGACAACCTCGTTTCTCTGAAAACTACTTCTTAGTGCTATTGTAATGTATATTTAAGGGCATGTAAAACCTCATAGGACTTTCACTAGAAAACAGGTATACTAATAATAAGAGGGGATATTTATATTTATAGAGGGAGAGACATCTATGAAATTTGCCATTAAACATTTATGGTCTTCGCTGCGGGACCTAGCAACGCAGTCGCCTATATTACTGGCATTAATTGCCATATTTTCATGTACACCGTTGTATATTGAACAAGATTGGTTTGCCGAAATCGACATTAAGCTATACTCACTGTATTTCTTTATCGTTATATTACAAAGCTATATAACGAGAGCCCGAAAGTTTTCCATAGTATATACCTTAGTAAGTATCGGAATCAGCGTTGGTCTTTATATGATTCACGAAACGTACGGGTATGTGCGGGGCATTGAGCTAGCTACGGAAAATATATCGTACCTATGGCTATACTCCATGATTGCCTTGTATTTCACCTCATCTGGTGAACATTACATCGGTGAAATCATCAACCGCATCAAACGGATTGGCATCACCCTTGTTACGTCTACGTTATACAACATTGTTATCATCATGAGTTTATGGTTCTTCTTCATCATCATTGACCAGCCATTCGACGTTGAAGAAACCATTTTTAAGGTGCTCGCATCCATTAATATATTCATTTGTCTATCTATGGTATGTTCTTACAAAGAAGATCCAGAGGGCCCCGCAGAACCAAGTAAATTCTTTACCGTTGTGTTCGGCATTATCTTGCCAAAGGCGTCCATTATTACAGGTATTCTAGCTAACATCTATTTAGTCTTAATCCTGTTAGGGCTTCGAGAGGATACGCGTTTCTTCTACACCTACTATCCGTATGTAGCCATTTTCTACCTATTCTACTTGGCTAGCTTTAGATCTAGTGAAAGTAGCAAGACTCAGCAAATCTTGTGCTTCTTGTTCATTACGTTAACTACATTGTGCTTAGCCCTAATCGGTAAGCGTGTTATTAATGAACCAATTCTCTGGCTCAATACAATTTATGTGAGTGCATTCAATTTAATCTTCTTAGTACACAATATTTATTCTCTTGTGAAAGGTTTAAAACCTTCTGTACACACAACAGTTATGGCTCTAGCCTTAGGTGCTGTTCTCTTGACACCATTCATAGGCTATACAACGTATCGTGAATTTGTTACGTATACTAAAGTTGATGGAGAATGGCATGCAAGCCTACCAATAGCAGCCACTTTTGATCCTAACTTCACAGACTACGGCACACCATATGTACCTGTGGACGATTTAAAACTGCCAGATACCAACCCAGCAAACGGCAGACGCGTCGAGTATATCAATTTTGATGCTTTGTCTGCACCAAAGGTTATCTCTATTGCAGGCTACGATAAATACATTGAAAACATCGAATTAATAGTCTACGAAAGAGACCTTAAGGAATACGAAGTAGAATCCGCCAACTTCGACTCCATCTCCTTCAAGTTCCTCAATAAAGGCCTTGATTTAGAGGTATCTCTACCAAATGGAGTAACAGAGGTTCATCATATTTATGATAAGTTCCTTACCGTCGATAAAACAACCATCGATCCTGTCATTATAGAAGGCACTGGATACAAACTATTGATTACGTCGTACTTCATAAACCAATTCGATACACGTAAACTTAAATTTAATGTACTTTATAATTAAGCATATAATACAATATAGTAATAATTACAACATCATATATAATATGACAAAAGCAGTACCTCACAGGGGGTACTGCTTTTATTCGTTAGCTCAGCTTTATAAGAATATCTTTAGCAAAATCTTGGGCCGCTTTAAAATCGTCTTCATTTGGGTGTACGGCAGCTTGTTTGTGACGTGCATCGCGATCAGCAGATTGACCATGGCTATGCCCTTTGGGGAACATCTTATACATCATTTCGATGACCTTAGGGTCTACCTTGCCTTGGCAGATGAAAGTCCCTACAGGCTCTACGCCATCTGGTAAACAGTTTGCTGCATTGATTAAACTTTCCTTTGCATGTGCCATTTGAGGTGGTACGCCTGCTGTTGCAAACAGAGCAATGTGAGAGTTATGTAATGTGCCTAGTACATCACGGGCCTCTTTATTAGCTGTCCCTTTATCCACCCAGAATCCTGCAAACACAAGATCGTAAGATGATACATCGGGCGGCAATTCTTGCATAGATACACATGGTGTACCTGCTGGCAATACGCTAGTAATAGCCTCTGCCACTTGTTTAGTATTTCCCGTAAGGGAAGAATATATAACAATAGACTTCATGTCTTACCTCCTATTTACTATATATCTATTATAGGCCATGTATCACATGCTTTTAATAAAATAAATCACAATAGTATATAGAACGATATAAAACGGAATTTTATATACTGCCGCGTACTATTTTACTATTCACAAAAGAGATATAGCATTCAAAATCATCATATATGCATCCCATATAGCATTTTCTAGCATTTATAACTATATCGATAAATTTAAGCATACTATATTTATAAATTTCTAAATGTCAATATTGAATGTATAGAATTTTTTAGCTATAATCGTAACATAATGTATAAGCTCAATAGGAAAACTACAACATATAGTAGTTTTCTTATTTTTCTGATTAGACTTAACTTAAAGATATTTTATACTTTTCAGTCTAATCTTATATATGCTTAGATTAACAGTTTTATTACTTTTAAGACTCAAGGGGAACAGTAATGGAGATTATGATCAAGAAACGGGATGGCCATTTCGAGCCTTTATCCGTTGAAAAAACGAAACGTATGATTGCCTTCGCATGTTTGGGGTTAGATTCTTGTGATCCACTAGAATTGGAGTTGGATGCGAAGTTACAATTCGTTGATGGCATGACTACTAAAGAGATTCAAAAAACTTTAGTACAAACTGCTATCGAAAAGGTTATCTCTAAAAAAGACGATGGCTTCGGTAACCAAGTTAACAAAATGAACCAAGATTGGCAATTCGTAGCGGCTCGTCTATTCTTGTTCGACCTCTATAAAGAAGCTGCTATCACGCGCCGCTATAAAGCGTTTGGTTATGGCAACTTCCCAAATCTTGTACACATGCTTGTAGAAGAGAAAAAATACGCTGACTTCTTCGTTACAGAATATACAGCTGATGAATTGCAAGAGTTAGGCGATTACATTAAACCAAAACGAGACTATCTCTTCAACTATGAAGGCCTTAAATTATTAGCTGACCGTTACTTAGTAAAAGGCTTCAACAAAGAAATCTACGAGTTACCACAAGAACGTTTCATGGCTATCGCTATGCACTTGGCATTAGTAGAAGGCGAAAACAAAGTAGAATACGCTAAAAAATTCTACGACTTGATGAGCCAATTAAAAATGACAACAGCTACACCTACATTGGCAAATGCTGGTACACCATTTCATCAATTGTCCTCTTGCTTCATCTCTGGCGTAGATGACAACTTATGGTCCATTTACGACGTAAACAGCAAATTCTCCCGCGTATCTAAACACGGTGGCGCTCTTGGTATCTACCTTGGTAAAGTTCGCGCATTGAACTCCGACATTCGCGGTTTCAAAAACTCCTCTGGTGGCGTTATTCCTTGGATTCGTTTGTACAACGATACAGCTGTTGCAGTAGACCAATTGGGTAAACGTAAAGGCGGCGCCACAGTAACACTTGATATTTGGCACAAAGACTTCTACGAGTTCGTAGAGCTTCGCACTAACAATGGTGACGACCGTCGTAAAGCACATGATATCTTCCCTGCTATCTCTGTTCCAAACATCTTTATGGAACGTATGTTAGCTCGTGAAAACTTTACTTTATTCGACCCTCATGAAATCTTAGCTGTAAAAGGCTATGCCTTAGAGGACTACTTCGATACAGAAGACGAAAAAGAGTTTACAAAACGCTATATCGAATGTGAACAAGATGCTAACTTGCATGGTATCGAAGTACCTGCCCTAGACATGATGAAAAAAATCATGCGCTCTGCTGTTGAAACTGGTACACCATTCATCTTCTTCCGCGATACTGTAAACTCTGCAAACCCTAACAAACATGCAGGTATGATTTACGCATCCAATTTGTGCCACGAAATCGCACAAAACGTTGGCTTCACAAACCTTGCTGAAGAAATTATCAACGAAGACGGTACTATCACTACAAAAACAAATACAGGCGACATGGTTACATGTAACTTGAATTCCATCAGCCTTGGCCGTATTACTGACGAAGAATTAGAAGAAAACATTGCCCTTCAAATTCGCATGCTAGACAATGTTATTTCCATTAACCAAGCGCCAGTACCAGAGTCTCGCATGACATCTGATAAATACCGCGCTATTGGTCTTGGTACTTCTGGTTACCACCACTACCTCGTAAACCACGATATCCAATGGGAATCTGATGAGCACATTGAAGTAGCGGACAAATTGTTCGAAAATATCGCTTACTATTCCATCAAAGCCTCCATGGAATTGGCTAAAGAAAAAGGTGCGTACCCTGCATTCAAAGGTTCCGAATGGGAAACTGGTGCATACTTCACACGTCGTGGCTACACATCTGATCGTTGGAAACAATTGGCGGCAGATGTTGCTAAATACGGTATCCGCAATGGTTACTTGATGGCGGTAGCGCCTACTGGTTCTACTTCCAACATTGCGAACACAACGGCTGGTATCGACCCGATCTTCAAAAAATTCTTCATCGAAGAAAAGAAAGGTTCTTTCACACCAAAAACAGCTCCAGATTTGAACAACAAAACATTCTGGCTCTACAAAGAGGCACATACAATCGACCAACAATGGTCCATCAAAGCTTGTGGCGTGCGTCAACGTCATATTGACCAAGCACAATCTTTCAACTTGTATATCACACCTCAAATGAAAGCGAAAGAAATCTTAGACCTTTACGTTGAGGCCTACAAACAAGGGGTTAAAACAATCTACTACATCCGTAACCAATCCCTTGAAATGGATGAATGCACAAGCTGCTCCTCCTAATACGAGATGTGTTTATAAATCTGATGACGACCTATAGCAGTATAGGTCGCATCGTTGTATAAAGGAGTCCTACTATGGATAAAAAACTAATTTTCAACGAACATGGTGACCGTGGCACGCAATCTATGATTGGTGGTAATACCACAAACCTTCGCGAATGGAACCGTATCAAGTACGATTGGGCGAACCAAATGTACCGTACGATGCTCAACAACTTCTGGATTCCTGAAGAGATTTCTTTGAACGAAGACGTTAAGCAATTCCCATACTTAACAGACTACGAACGCCGTGCATTTGATAAAATCATTGCATTCTTGAACTTCCTTGATTCTATTCAGTCTGAAAACTTGCCTAACTTGAGCCGCTATATTACAGCATCTGAAGTGGCATCTTTATTGAATATCCAAACATTCCAAGAGGAAATTCACGCTCAAAGTTATTCCTACATTTTGGACACTGTAACAAACCCTATTACACGTGACAAAATCTATGACGAATGGCGTACAGATAAGACATTGCTTGCTCGTAACCGCTTTATCGCTGATGCATACCAACGTTTCAGCGACGATCCTAGCGAAGCAAACCTTATTCATACAATCATTGCTAACTATATCTTAGAAGGTATCTACTTCTACTCTGGTTTTAGCTTCTTCTACACTTTGGCACGCCAAGGTAAAATGACAGCTACATCCACTATTTTCAAATATATCAACCGCGACGAAGTAACTCACCTTGTATTGTTCCAAAACATCATCCGCGAGTTACGCCGTGAACGCCCTGATTTATTCACACCAGAACTAGAAGAAAAAATCACTGATATGATTCGCCAAGGTACAGAGAATGAAATCGCTTGGGGTCAATACATCACTGATGATAAAATCCTCGGTCTTAACAACGTTCTTATCGAACGCTATATCAAATACCTTGCAAATATCCGCTTAGAAGCAATCGGCTTACCTCATCTATATCCTGAAATCAAGGATAATCCAATGGAATGGATCGAAAGCTTCTCCAACTTGAATAGCACAAAAACTGACTTCTTCGAAGCAAAAGTTACAAACTATACAAAAGCAGCAGCATTTGATTTCGATGATTTAGAATAATAACAAAATAGATAAAAGAAAAAGTGATTCTCACGGTAGGAGAATCACTTTTTTCATTATAAAGGTTATTCAGTTAATAACGGTTAGCCAGCTGTATATGGGCTGAATCGACCAGCAAATAGGTAGGAACCCATTTTACCAAGTTTAGCAGCAAAGATAGAAGCTACGATACCTAAAATAATCATAATCCATGCATTATCTGCATTTACACCATCAGCAATAGCAATATAGGCTTGTACACAGGACAAGATGAAGTAAATAATTGTTAAGTAAATTTTTGCTTTTGGAATCTTAGACTTTCCTGTTTTGTAACGTAATATACTACCGATATAGCCAGAGATACCACCAATAATAACTAGAAGTGGTAGAATCATTGCTACTAATGTAATGGCAGAGAATAATACATTTGCAATAGATGGAATCAACAATGCAATAACAGGTACTATGAAAGAAGCTGCTGTTGCTGCGATTGGGAAATGTACCGCAATTGGATGTAAATGAAGATCTAGCAATTTTTCGCGTGTTGGATTAATACGACGTGGCTTGTAATCCATCCAAACTGTTGGAGGGAAACCACATGTTGGACACGGTTGATCCCTGTACTTAGCTTCCTCAATATATCCACATACACGGCAAATTATCCATTCCGTACCTTGTTCAGGTGTTGGTTTAGCTGCGGTAGAACTTGTTGCTGCCGTAGCTGCTTTTTGTTCTGCTGTCATTATGAAATCTCCTTACTTAAGAAATTCTATATAATTAAATAATGGTTATTATTTAATTATATTATAACATAATTCACTAAGTAAAAGTAAAATTTATATGCTTATCAAAAAATTAAATGTATTATGGTGCTAACGTACCTATAATCAAAGGTAGCGGTATTTGATTTCGATAAATTAGAATAATAAGAAAAAAGATACCCAATCCAGATCTTTGGATTGGGTATCTTTTTATCGTTTATATTTAGGAATAGTCCCCAACGCCACCCTCGTTTGTACAGTTGACACATGGTAATACATTATAAATTGTATCAATACATTTGTGCGCAAATAGGCCTACACTGTAGATTTTCATTCGCCCCATAAATGTATTCATAAAACGCTTGGTAAAAGCAAAAGTTTTGTGTCCACCCTGTTTCAAACTACCAACTATATTAGCTTTCAATCAATTCAGTTGTCCAGTTAGCAGACTGCAATAGATTGTCTAATAAACGAACTTGTTTTGCTATATTGTCAGCTTCTTTTTGGATATCTTTGACATTAACGGTCGGTATTAATTTAATCTCAGACCCTCTCGCACGGAAATTGATACTACCTGCACTATTCGCCAATGTTCGATATGCACTTAGACGCAATGCAGCGCTATCTTTTTCGGCAATGATTTCAGTAATAGAACGGCCTTCTACAATAGTTTTACAATTCGTTAAATTAATATGTGCAATTAATTTTTGAAGTCTCGTTACACATTGATCTAATTCTTTCAAGAGCTCTTCAGGGCTCTCATTCGGTACTTCCCCTTCTTGTACTAAGCTATTTGAAGTTAAACGAAGCTCTAAATCGCTGATTTTATAATTTAAATCAGCACGTTCTTGTAATGCTTCTGCTAGTTTCATAAACTCTCACCTCATATTTTAAAATATATAGATATTAATATACTGACTGAACTAATACAAACTATTATATTTAGTATCTAGTTTCTTATAATACTTTCCGCATCATCACATGTGGACAGCCTTCATCAAGATATTCTTCCCCTTCTGCTTTATAGCCAAGAGACTTGTAAAATGGTTTTGCCTGTACTTGCGCTGATAAGGAGCAGGTCTTAAATCCATCGCGACGAATGCCATTTTCTGCGGCCATCATAATCTTAGTTCCTAGATGCTGTCCACGATATAACTTACGCACCGCCATACGGCCAATATGGGCATCACCTTCTTCATTGCTTGGGAAATAGCGACATGTACCTGCTGGCTTGCCATCGATATATAAAAGGACAAATTTTGCTATTTCATCTATTTCATCAAACTCGTCTTCAAAACCCTGTTCTTTCATAAACACATCAATACGTATTTGTTTTATTTCATCAGTAATATGATCTAAAATTTGAATAACCATATCGCCTCCACTGCTACTCATATATCGCTATTTGCGTAAAATTATTTTTGTTATACTGTACCTAAGAGAGTCAATTGACGTGAGTTAGGTTCATCACAAAAGGTGGTGATACTATGACAAAACATGAAATTACATATGTAGTTATCATAATTTTGTTATCCGTAGTTACTATCATTGCCTTAGTTAAGTAAGGTAATGAAAACGCCTAACGTAATGAGGTGGCTAGACCTCTAACACGTTAGGCGCATCATTTTTACCCAAATTTTAGATGAGCCTAACGCTACCGACACGTTGATTGGCTCTCTTTATAAACTTATTATACTACAATTTAGTCATGAATAGCAAAAATCATTTTTATACAAAAAGCCTTATTATATCTACATTCCAAATAATTTATTAAGCACATTATTTTTAAAACTTCTATGAAATTTAATTTTAAGTATTGCATAATCTTATCATTTGGGTTTATACTATACCCAACATTTTAGAAAGGAGCAACCAAAGATGACTAACCAAATTAGCCTCGCTACAAAACAATACTTTTATTGGTTCTTTATCCAACGTACGGGTAAGGAACTATTTGTGGTGCGCTAATTAAGACTTAGTTATTATTAGTTGCTTAGAATAGTAAAAGGGCTACCCGTATTAGATTACGGGTGGCCCTTTTTTGTTTGCTATCCCGTATGGTAAGCCCAGCTATTCACTGTAGTTACAAGGAGGAATTATCATGATTATTACATTGAAACAAAACGCAGCACAAACAGAGGTATCTCGTTTACGCAGTGAATTAGAGGCTCAAGGGTTCGTTATTCATCCTGTAGAAGGCACACGCTACAATATTTTAGGTCTTATCGGCGACACAGCATCCCTGGATGCTCGCCAAATTGAATCTCTTGATTTCGTAGATAAAGTAACTCGTATTCAAGAGCCATACAAAAAAGCAAACCGTAAATTCCATCCAGATGATTCTGTAATCAATGTAGGTGGTGTATTGATTGGTGGTGGTCACTTCGCAGTAATGGCTGGCCCTTGCTCCGTGGAAACACCTGAACAAGTAATTGAAACCGCAAAAGCTTGTAAAGAAGCAGGCGCTACTATCCTTCGTGGCGGCGCTTTCAAACCTCGTACATCCCCATACTCCTTCCAAGGCATGGGCCCAGAAGGTTTGGAATTGTTAGAGCTTGCTAAAAAAGAAACAGGCCTACCGATCGTTTCTGAAGTTATGGATATTTCCCAATTACAATACTTCGATAACGTAGATATGCTTCAAATCGGTGCTCGTAACATGCAAAACTTCACACTTTTAAAAGAAGTGGGTAAATTAAACAAACCAGTTCTTTTAAAACGTGGTTTGTCATCTACATACGAAGAATGGTTGATGGCTGCTGAATACATCATGTCCGAAGGCAATGAACAAGTTGTTTTATGCGAACGTGGTATCCGCACATTCGAAACTAAAACTCGCAATACCTTAGATGTAACAGCAATCCCTATGATGCATGAATTATCTCACTTGCCAATCATCATGGACCCTAGCCACGCAGCAGGCATGAGCCGCATGGTTCGTCCACTTTCTCTTGCATCTGTAGGCGGCGGTGCAGACGGCCTTATGATCGAAGTTCACAACGATCCATCCAAAGCATTATGCGATGGCCCTCAAGCATTACGTCCAGACCAATTCACTAGCCTTATGAAAGAAGTTATCGCATTGCGCCAAGCATTGGTAGAATGCACTAAATAATCTCACATACCACACAAATGAGCTAGTATCCGTTATAATAGATACTAGCTTATTCTTTTAAGAAAGGAACTGTCATGACTCGCATCCATATTAACGCGTCCACACCGTATGACGTTGTCATCGAGGAAGGCGCTTTACAACGCATCACCGATTATATTAAACCGTTAAAACCAAATTGTCGTGTTATTATCGTCAGCGATAGCAATGTGGCACCGCACTATTTGGACTCTGTGAAAGCAAATATGGAACATGCCGGTTATACTGTTTGTGATTATGTATTCCCTGCTGGTGAAAGCTCAAAAAATGCTCATCAACTCATCGATTTAGTGGAATACATGGCGGCCCAATCATTAACTCGTAAAGACCTGCTCATTGCCCTTGGGGGCGGCGTAGTAGGTGATATGGCAGGCTTTGCAGCTGCTACATACTTACGAGGTATCGACTATGTACAGGTTCCTACCTCTCTTTTAGCCGCTGTAGATTCCTCTGTAGGCGGTAAAACAGCAGTTAATCTAGATGCAGGTAAGAACTTATGGGGCGCTTTTAAACAACCTATCCTCGTCCTCTGCGATCCAACTACACTAAATACATTGCCAGACATGGAATGGAAAAATGGTTGTGGAGAAATTATCAAATACGGATTCCTCGATGTACCAGGTCTTTTAACCCAATTAGAGAATAGACCAGTAATTAAACATCGCGGTAGCGTTAGTGGCGTAATTGCCCGTTGCGTACAAGCTAAAGCAGATATCGTAGAGCAAGATGAGCGCGAATCCGGTGTTCGTGCCCTCTTAAACCTCGGTCATACCTTTGGTCATGGCATCGAAAAGGCGAGTCACTTTGAAGTGCACCATGGTTATGCCGTAGCAATTGGCATGGTCCTCATGGCGCAAGGTGCTGTAAAACATGGAGAATTAGATGCAGAGGCGTTAGAAAAATTAAAGGCTCTCATCGAAGCACACGATTTGCCAACCACAACGACTATACCAAAAGAAGAAATTTTAGCAGCTGCTAAACACGATAAAAAAAGCGAAGGGGCTACCATTAAAATTGTTGTTCCTACTAGCTATGGCCACAGCGAACTCAAGGTAGTATCACACGAAGAGCTTGCAACCTATTTAGATTAAGGAGACTTATATGCATTCTGTAACGAACGCCATCCCTACGGGGACTATCGCGTCCATCCCCGCAAAGGCACATGCACACCGCGCACTGATTTGTGCCGCTCTCGGTAGCTCGCCATCTACGATATTGCTGAGCCGCACCTCTAAAGACATCGATGCTACTATGGACTCCTTACGAGGCTTAGGCGCACACGTTGTATATGAAAATAAAGTTGTCACTATTACACCAGGCCCTGCACCAGCAAAAGGCAAGGTAGTTCCTCACGAATCAGGCACTACATTACGTCTCTTATTACCTGTAGCTGCATCCATCTGTAACGATGTAGATGTAGATGCGAAAGGTCGTTTACCAAATCGCCCACTCGAACCTATGCTAAGCGAAATGAAAGCGCACGGCGTAACATTCTCTCAAGATAAACCACCATTTACTATGACGGGTCGTCTTCAAGGGGGCAATTTCTCCATGGTAGGCGATGTAAGTAGTCAATTCTTCTCTGGTTTATTGTTGGCAGCCCCTCAAATTGGCTTATCTACTATTACCTCTACTACGCCACTACAATCTAGCGATTATGTAACACTAACTACTGAAACAATGCGAGATTTTGGTGTCGAAGTAGAACACACTTTACCAGACACAAATATCAATGAGGCTTTCACAGTACCATTTGGTGCGTCCTTCATCGGCCGTGATAATTACCAAATCGAAGGCGATTGGTCTAATACAGCGATTTGGATGGTCGCTGCCGCTATGACAGGCAAACCAATTACGATTACAGGCATGAACAAAAATTCTGTACAAGCTGACCGACGCATCATGCAAGTTATGATTGATGCAGGTTGTGATGTTGTATGGGATGGTATGAATATAACGGTCACAGGTCGTGCTTCCAAGCCAATCCATGCAGATCTAGAGCAAATGCCGGATATGTTGCCTGTTATGGCAGCCCTTGCTTGCTCTATTTCTGGTGAAAGCTCTTTTATTAAGGGTGCTCGCCTACGCTTAAAAGAATCCGATCGTCTCATAGCTGTTGCTAATCTCGTAAGAGATCTAGGTGGTACGGTGCGCGAAGATGGTGATGACCTATATATCATCGGTAGTGGTATACTTAAAGGTGGCCAAGGTGATTGCGTAAATGACCATCGCCTCGTTATGGCAGGTACATTGATGGCCCTCATCAGTGAAAGTCCTGTAACACTAAAAGATAGCGAAGCTATCACAAAATCCTATCCAGACTTCTTTGAGGACTGGAACTTACTAGGTGGTAATGCACAACCGGTATAGATTTTTAATCTTAACTGGTGTGATTCGATACATAATAACAATAATAGTCATAAGGACTATATAGTAGGAGTTAATATAATGGCATCTAATTTCGGTAAAACCATACAAGTATCTACCTTTGGCGCCTCTCACGGCTATGCCATTGGCGGTATCGTAGAAGGCCTACCTTGTGGACACACCATCGATATCGATGAACTAAAAGCCTTCTTAAAGCGCCGTGCGCCAGGTCAAAATCAACTACAAACGCAACGTAAGGAAGCCGATGTGCCTGAATTTTTAGCAGGTATGGTGGACGGCATGCTCAGTGGTTCCCCATTGGCATTTATGATTCGCAATACATCGCAACACTCTAGCGATTACAATAACTTACGCGACATTCCTCGCCCATCTCATGCGGACTTTACAGCTCGTATGCGCTACGGTGACAAGGTAGATATGCGAGGCGGCGGCCACTTCTCAGCACGCCTTACAGCACCTCTATGCGTAGCCGGTGGCATTGCTATCCAACTATTACGCGAAAAAGGCATTGAAATTCACGGCCATTTGAAACAGGTTGGTACAATCCAAGATGCTCCTATCGATATGGTTCATCCAGATATGAAAGCACTTAGTAACATCGCGACCGAGCCAATTGCTATGCTCGATGCAGATAAACGCAGTGAAGTAGAAAAACTTGTAATGCAACTAAAAAAAGACGGCGACTCCACCGGTGGTATCGTTGAAGTCGTGGCTACAGGTCTACCAATTGGATTAGGCAATCCAAACTTTGATGGTATTGAAAACCGATTAGCTCGCGTTATCTTTGGCGTACCAGCCATTAAAGGCATATCCTTTGGCGGTGGCTTTGATATATGCACTCGCCTAGGATCCAAAGTAAACGATGCTTTCACCATGGATGGTGACAAGATTACAACCACAACTAACAATAGCGGTGGTATTCAAGGCGGTATAACTAACGGCTTGCCCCTCGTAATGCAAGTAGGCATCAAACCAACACCATCCATTTATAAAGAGCAACATTCTGTATCACTTTCACAACAAGAGGACACATTGCTCACCATTAAAGGTCGTCACGACCCATGCGTAGCGCTTCGTGCAGTTCCTGTTATCGAAGCTGTTACGGCCCTTGTTATTCTTGATTTCTTAGGAGATATTGACCATGAACTTAGATGAAGTACGCGTTAAAATTAACGATATAAACGACCAAATGCTCGCCCTCTTCAAAGAGCGCATGGAACTCTCCAAGGACGTTGCGGCGGCAAAGAAAGAAATGAATAAGGCCATTTACGATGCCAAACGAGAACGGGATATTCTCGACAAAGTAACGAGAGATGCAGGCCCGGATCTCGATCTATATGCACGCCGTTTCTTCGAAGCATTATTTAGCTTGAGTCGTACCTATCAGTCTGAACAATTATTCCAAGATAATGAGTTCACAATAAAAATGAAAAAAGCCATTGAGCAGTCCCCTACCTTGCCACCGCAACGCGGCAGCGTAGCTTGTGCCGGCGTATTTGGCAGCAATGCTCAAATGGCGTGTGATAAATTATTGCCCCTCAGCCAAATTCACTACGTAACGGGTTTCCGTGCTGTATTTGATGCGGTAGAATCCGGCGAATGTCAATTTGGTGTATTGCCTATCGAAAACAGCTCCAATGGTTCTGTAAAAGAAGTATACGACCTCTTAGAAGAGCGTAAATGCTATATCGTACGCGGTACACGCCTTTGGATTTCTCACGACTTACTCGTAAAAAAAGGCACAAAACTAGAAGATATTCATACGATCATCTCCCACCCTCAAGCGTTGGGCCAATGTAGTCACTTCCTAGATACATTAGAAGGCGTAGAGTTACGTTCCTTCGATAACACGGCTCGTGCAGCACAAATGGTGGCAGCCAGTGATGATCCAGGCATAGCAGCTATTGCAGCACCGCAATGTGCAGACTTGTATAATTTGTCTCCATTGATGCGCAATATCCAAAATAGCGATAACAACTATACGCGCTTTATCTGTATCAGCAAGGACTTCCATGTATACCCAGGGGCTAATAAAATCTCTGTGGTAACCACGGCAAGCCATGCTCCAGGAGGGCTCGGTACATTACTTACCAAGTTTGCTAATATCGGTGTAAACCTTACAAAACTCGAATCTCGCCCTATCGTAGGCCATAACTTTGAGTTTTTATTCTACCTCGATCTAGAAGCATCCTTAGCAGATCCAAAGGTATTATCCGTGTTAGCAGAGCTTCATACATCGCAAGATAAGTTCCGCTTGCTCGGTAATTATCCTGAAAACTAATATATTCATCCGTACTAGTCCCTATCAGGGCATATATAGTACAATGAATATAGTTATAAAACTCCAATGGCTAATAGGTACCAGCCTATTAGCCATTCTATGTATATTGACCTAGGAGGTCCTATGAAATTTGGTTTACTTGGCCGTACGTTAGGCCATAGCTTTTCTCCTCACATTCATAGTGTGTTAGGAAATACTAATTACGAATTATTTGAAAGAGAACCAAGCCAATTGCAAGAGTTCTTTGATGATCCTGAACTACAAGGCATCAATATTACCTTCCCTTACAAGGTAAATGCCCTTGAGGCTTGTGATGTGGTTGACCCTCGTGCAGAACGCATCGGCTGTGTGAACACAATGGTTCGCAAAGACGGTAAATGGCACGGTTACAATACAGACTATGATGGCTTTGTATTTACACTACAACACGCTGGTATCGATGTATCTGGCAAGGAATGTATCATCCTTGGCGATGGCGCTTCCTCTGCTACTGTTCACGTAGCACTTGAGGACTTAGGTGCAAAGAGTATCACGCATTTATCTCGTAAAACGGCTCCGTTCTACAACGATGCCCCTAATTACTATGAAACAGCGCAGATTATTATTAACTGTACACCTATCGGTATGTATCCTCACAATCCGGCTAGCCTCATCGATCTTATGCAGTTTTCCAAGCTAGAAGGTGTTATCGACCTCATCTACAATCCACGCCGCACGATTCTACTACTCCAAGCGGAAATGATGGATGTTCCTCACTGTGATGGCCTGCCATTCCTCGTGGCACAAGGCGTTGAGGCGGCTAATCATTTTCAAGGTGAAAGCTTTGGTACAAAGGAGATCGAACAAATCTTACGAGATATGCGCCGTGAAAAGGAAAATATCATCCTCATCGGTATGCCTGGTGTAGGTAAAACAACTGTTGGTAAAGCCCTTGGAGAAGAAATGGGCCGCACTTGCATAGATGTAGATGAAGAACTAGAAAAAGAAATTGGAGATATTTCTACCTATATTACGGAACAAGGGGAACCAGCCTTCCGAGAAAAAGAAGCGGAAATGATTGCAAAATTCGGTACAGAAACGGGCCTCATTATCTCCACTGGCGGTGGTTGTGTAACAGTGCCTAAAAACTACGCGCACCTACGCCAAAATGGTCGCATTTACCAATTAACACAACCAGTAGAAAACCTATCTACCTCCGGTCGTGTCCTTTCTAGCGGCGGCATCGAGCGCTTACGCGAACTTGAAGAAACTCGTACACCAATGTATGAAAGCTTTGCTCAATGCATCGTAGAACATAATCGCAATGCTCCAGAAACAGTGGCAGTAATCCTAGAAGACTTTGAAGCAAACTTATTGTAAGAGCTTGTATAGCAAAAGTGTAAAATTGTTTACATCTGTATTTCTAGATAAAACTAAAATGCATATCATAACATTAATGATATAAACTAAACAGCAGTAGCTATCCTTAGGATAACTACTGCTGTTTTTATGTTCCCTATGTCTTATAGATATTTGTGGAAAACCATATTTGCAATTACAATGTAATTACAAATAAAATTCAAAAACTAACATGCGCTTACTATAAAATTAATACAATACTCGACGCACTACAGTCACAATAATAAAGAATCATAGGAGGATATTATGAAAACCGTAAACCTACAGGTCCGCATTAACGAAGAGCTAAAACAAGAAGTATCTAGTATATTAAAAGCACAAGGCCTATCCTATACATCCATGCTTGATGCACTATTTCGTCAAATCATTAAAGAACGTCGCATTCCGTTTGCCATTGCATTACCGACGGCACCTACAGACGAAACACCTACACAAAGCACGCTCAACAACGGCACCTACGAACAACCACAAACTACATTAAAAGCATCAGATACTATAAATACGTACGGAATACCAACAACAAAGGAAATAGAAATATCCTTTGATAAAATTGATAAAACAGGCATACTCAATATCCGTATAAACCCTAAAGTTAGGACACTAACAACAGCTATCCTAAAAGAAATGGGATTAACTATATCATTATTGATTACACTAATCTCCAAACAAATACAATTTTCAAAAGCAATTCCTAAGTCAGTAAACAAGCCTATTGCTTGTGACTCTATGAATGCAGACTTTCTTACTGACGAAGAAATCGACCAGCTACTGGAAATGGCATATATAGATATGGAACAAGGTAACTTAATTTCAGCTGAAGAACTTTTTGAGCAACTAAAGAGAGAAGGTCTTCTTTTATGAGCTATAAAGTTTTATTTAGTAAGCTTGCTGAAAAAGAAGTTAAAAATATCATTATAAATTTAAAAGAATTTACTCAAGATTTGAATCTGATTCAACAAAGACAAGCCGAAATTCGAAATGCAGTCTTTTCACTTGATATTTTCCCAGAACGATATCCTATATATAAGACTAATAATGAAATATATTATTTTCGAAAAATGGTCACTAAACATTATATTGTCTTATACTCTATAAAAAATAAAACTGTAATAATTAAAAAAGTACTAACGCAAGGTATGAATATATAAAAAAGTCGGCTTTCGCCGACTTTTTTTAATGCACTTTTATGCGTTTATGTTGTTGTTCATTGAAGACGCCATCTATGTCGAGGGTATCGAGGATGCGCTTTAGTTCATGCACATCGATTTGACCCGGTGCCGACGCTTTGCCAGCGGAGGCAAAGGTCATAGCATTACCAAATAATGCACCTGCTGCGCGTGTAACAGCCCCCAATGGTCCCATGGCCATCGTGATGATTGGGTCAGATGGATACAAGGCTTTAACTTCAGCCGTTGCCTCAAGGAGGGTTAATACATCCCCTGTTGTATGAGGCATAACAGCCATCTTTGGTACATCCGCCAAGAATTTTTTCATTTGAATGAGACGATTTACAATAACCTCGTGGCTTGGTGTACCATGGAAATCATGATTACTCATAACTATCGTTACACCATGCACCTTGGCAAACTCTATCGTTTTAAGCATTCTATCTTGATCGAAGAATAACTCAATATCGATAGCATCTACTAATCCAGTCGGAATAAGACGCTCTAGCATTGTGAAATAATCTTTGGTAGAAATAGACTTCTCACCGCCCTCACCTTTTGTGCGCCATGTAAATAGCAAGGCACGGCCTTTCAACTGAGGCTTAATGAGCATTAACAGTTCAATAATAGAGTCAATGGAGTGGGCCCGCTCGTAATAGTCAATGCGCAGCTCCACAACGTGACACGGCGTATTACATGCAACCGCAGTAGCATCTAAAATTTCTTTCATGGTTGTGCCCACAATAGGCACGCATATTTTTGTACCCTTATCACCGAGTACAGTATGACCGATACGGACCATAATAACTCCTTTCCGTCCCACACGGTGAGACAAATGACTTACCTTAAACTTAACTATATACCAATATTTTTGTAAAAGCAATCAATCAGCCTATATTGGATTGCTATTCACAAAAAACGTATGAAAGCCTGTTATTATGCACTAAAACAGTATTCTTAGATTAACGATTAACATCATTTTTAATTATATCCTACTCTTTAGGCGTTATATAAATCAGTCATATTATTCAGCTTTCATAAACCGAGATTTATTATAAAAAAAAGATACCTTATCATCAACTGCTAACGCAATTGGCAAGGTATCTTTCAAATCACCGTCAAAATATATTAATCATGTTGTACAGACATTTTCCGAGCTTGGAATCCCATATAGAGTAATAGCAAGCCTGTAATGCTAAATACATAGGATATGCCAATGTAGGTGGATACTATACTTGCAAATACAGGGCCTACCATAGACCCAAATTGTTGCGCCGTCGTTGTCATACCAAACATGCGCCCCCTAAAGCTTGGATCTGTATTCAGTGTGACAGCAGCACTCAAGGATGGGTTGATACCTACGATACAAGAGCCTATCAGTACTTGTAGGACGCCAAACCACCAAATTCCTACTGGCAAGCTTTGGAGTAAGAGAACGACACCACTACCAAGCATACAATAGGAAATCGTTCTAAAGTAGCCACGACGCTCACCAAGGCGCACCCATAAGTTAGTCGTCAAGGAACCTGCTAGTCCACCGATACTGAGGATGGTACCAGAAATAATCGCAGCCCCCTCCATTGTGCCTTGCATATCCCCTACATAAAGCGCCAAAATAGGCTGTAGCATCATAATGGCACATTGCATAAAGAAGAAAATCCACAATAGCCGTACTAATACAGGCTGTTGTTGGACTGCTTTAAAGTCCTCACGCAAGGATGTAGATTTTATAGGGTGAGTAGCTTGCTCTTTTTCATCAGCACCTACAGTATGTAATTTTGGTTCTTTTACAAAGAATAATACCGCTAAGGTAGCGATAAGTACAGCAACACCAGACACATAAAATACAGGACGCATGCCTACGATACTTTCAATGGCACCACCTAAAAATGGACCAACCACATTGCCTAAAATTAAGCCCGTTTGGAAAATACCAAGAGCGCGGCCTACCTGTTTCTCATCGACGCTGAGGGACACCATGGTCATAGCTGCAGGATAAAACCCATTGGCAAAGCCCACAAAGGCACGGCCTAGCAATAGTTCATACTCATTACTAACCATGCCAATAAGAACATAGGAAACGGCAATAGCAAAACCAGCTCGTAAGGCCATCCGTTTCTTGCCCTTATTATCCGCAATTTTACCCCATATGGGCGCCATAATACCGGCAATGAGGAAGGTAATACCAAAGACAAGGCCAGACCAAAGGGCTACATCATCCTTTGGTACACCTAATTCCAATAGATAGATTGGTAAGAAAGGAATAATCATGGTGTAGCATATAGCAAGCACAGTCATACTAGCCGTAATAATCCATACATTGCGCATGCCACCTCGAGCATTATATTCAGTTGTACTCATATTGACCTCCTCCCCATATAATCGTATAGCTTATATAGCTTGTTTAGCTCATCAAAGGTATCAAGCTCATCAAGTAACTGATCTTATTTACTCAAAAATTAATACAGATATAAAGAAGAGCCGCATACGAAACGCGACTCTTTCCATATATTACCTAACAGATAGCCATATTAATAGGTACTAACTAGTACTAATACTAATAATACTAGTGCTTATACTGAAACCTCTAGATTAGACTATCATTTATTCCGTTGGGAATTTGTGATCCATTACGTCTTGCAAGGAAACGCGTTCCATTACATGACGGAATTCATCTTGCAAATACTGCCACAACGGAGCAGTCAAGCAATCGTTAAACATAGGACATGGTTCTACATCATCTTCTAAACAAGATACGAGAGCAATAGAGTCCTCTGCAGCATATAAAATTTCATATACATTGTATTCAGATGGAGCTTTTACCAAGCGATATCCACCGTATTTGCCACGGCCACTTTTAACGAGGCCTGCTGAGGATAGACGAGATACAATCCCCTCTAAGTATTTATCGGAAAATCCTTGGCGTTCTGCAATCTCACGAATTGGTACATTTTTTTCTACACCATATTCTGCAATATCCGCCAATATCCGTAAGGCATAACGCCCTTTTGTAGATATTTTCATAAGTTAACCTCTAAGTCATTTCATAATATATTTATAGTATATCACAAATTCATACAAAAAATGGTGGGAAATATGATACACTATACATATATCGAAATATTTTATTTGGGTATTTTTTTAATTTCATATGGGAGGATGTTATCTAATGTTAGATAAACTATTTCAACTCAGTGAACGCGGTACAACTGTTAAAACCGAAATTTTAGCTGGTATTACTACGTTTATCACGATGGCGTACATCCTATTCTTGGCGCCAAACATTCTTAGTCTTGCAGGCATGGATAAAGATGCAGTCCTCATCGCAACAGCTTTAGGCGCTGGGCTCGTAACGATTTCCATGGGGTTATTCGTTAACTATCCAATTGCTCTCGCTCCTGGGGTTGGTCTCTTAGCCTTTTATTCCTTTACCGTAGTTCTCGGCATGGGCGTAACTTGGCAAACGGCATTGGGTGCGGTATTCATTTCAGGTCTCGTATTCCTCGTATTAACACTTACATCGATACGACAAATGATTGTTGAAGGCATCCCCGCCTCTATGAAGGTTGCCATTACCGTTGGTATCGGCCTCTTCATCGCTATCATCGGCTTAAAGTTATCCGGCTTGATGGCTATCTCCATTAGTTTGTCTCCAAACTCCTTAGGTCAAGTTGTGCAAACGCACGGTAATTTAGTGCCCCCTGCGTCCGAATCGCTCTTAACGCTTGGTAATTTGCACAGTGGCGAAACATTGTTAGCACTATTCAGCCTCATCTTTACAGCTCTATTGATGGCTCGTAAAATTCAAGGTTCTCTCTTGATTGGTGTGGCAGTAACAACAATTCTTTCCTACGCTACTGGCCTTTCCACAATGCCTGAGAACTTCACTGTATTGGCAGTGCCTGATTTCTCTAAAGCAGCATTCCTTCAATTAGATATTCCTGGTGCGCTCCACATGGGCTTAATCACGATTATCTTCTCCTTCACCTTCGTAGAATTGTTCGACTCCATGGGTACTTTGATTGGTACTGCTACAGAGGCGAAAATTGCAGATCCTAAATCTGGTAAATTCCCAGGTCTTGGTAAAGCGATGACTGTCGATGCTATCGGCGTTAGTGCTGGCGCATTGCTCGGTACTTCTACGATTACTGCCTTTGTTGAAAGTGCAGCAGGTGTAGGTGCTGGTGGCCGTACAGGCTTAACGGCGGTCACAACAGGCGTATTATTCTTAATTTGCTTGTTCTTGGCTCCTATCGTATCCTTGGTGCCAAATGCAGCAACATCACCTGTTCTTATCATCGTTGGTGCCCTCATGTTAGGTGCTATCAGAAATATCGACTTCGATGATTGGACAGAAGGCTTCCCCGCATACCTTGTTATCGTTTTGATGCCTTTCACATATAGCATCGCTAACGGTATCTCTGCAGGTCTCGTTGCATACCCTCTACTCAAGATCATTTCTGGTCGTGCCAAAGAGGTTAACTGGATTATGTACGTATTGGCGGTACTCGTTATCATCCGTTACGTATTCTTCTAATTAACGTATGCTCATAATTAAGCTATTGTGAAAGCTAACATTCGGTTGTTATCATCACTAATACGCTAAGAACAAAATATATTTAAAATGCCAAAAGCATAATATATGTAAATTACATATACTAAGAGAACCTATCTCCGAAGATATTAGTAAATATCTAGGAGATAGGTTCTTCTTATTATGTACTGATTTTGCTAAATGCTAATGCTCTATGATAGCAAAAATCGTACTATACATTCTTATTACGGTTTACCATTAACGAGTCGTTTTTACACCAATTAAGTCTGTACGACTTGGATCGATATCTTTTAACGGCACTACATGATCTCTATAAAAATCTGCTTCAGATGCTTTTACAGGCACTTGGAAGAACAAGAAATACGCCATATTATCCTTGTACCACGTAACACTGCGTACTAAGCCCTTATCTACATCCCCTGTATAGTGAACCTCCCCTATTGGAGTAGAGTCGCTCCAATGTACGTCATGATACTCCATTGGGATATATTCTTCAGGCCGTACAGTATCCATAGAGTAGCTCATGCGGAAGACCATCGTATGAGTTACCCAACGGCCACTGCGTTCTTGATACTCTTTACCTTGCTTCCAATATACAGTTTCTAATACATCATTGTCATAAAAATGTGTAGCATAGTATGTATAGCCAAGCGGTAAATAACTTGGTACAGATACGTCATAGGACACCTTATGAGATGCATTAATTACACCGCTAGGTAGACCGATGGTTTTGCTGGTAAGTATAGGCCACACAGAATTCGTATGTGTACGCAATGGCAACCCAATCGTTTCATAAGGAGGCCAATCTATTTCAACCTTTTGTTTAACAGGTTCTTCAATATGTTGCTCATCATTGCGGTCACCACGTAGTCGAGTATCATCAACGGCTACGTTACTCACAGGACCTACAGAGTCTACAATTTTGCTTACAAAGCTTTGGTTTCTTGAAGAAGCAAAGTAGAGCATATACACTTTGTTATCTTTTTCCCAGTAAGCAATTTGAATAGAGTCTTTTCTAGAACCTAACGTATATACAGAAATTCCATTAGGGGTAGTAAAGCTAACTGCATCCTTAGCGTTGTAATTTGTCTTTTCTAATATAGGCGTTACCACTGTATCGATAGCCCAACCCATGCGATATACAATATCTGTATTAGAGAAGGTTAATTTCGGACCAAATTCTCCATCACGGCCCGTTTCTGTATAAACGATTTCTAATACGTCATGGTCCTTGGCCTTTACATCACGTACTGCATAATCTTTAGGCATATAAGACGGAACTTGTATAGGATAGCCAAATTCCTGCGCGGTACTCTCAATATTAGTTTTAACTAAATCATAATCATCAACTTGATCATACCAACGATAACGATCAGCGAGTTTTTTATTATCATCGATGAGCTCTTTATTATCTATATCTCGTTCAACAGGAACGGTATTACCATTTTTATCTATTAACGGGTATGTAGCACTAACTGGCTGTACGCCAAAGGTGCTTACTGCAGTAGCCATCGCGGCACATAAAACAGCAGATGTTATTAGTTTCTTCATATTCTCTCCTCTTTGAGCGGTTACACACATTTTCGCTTTATTCCAAATAAATTGCTACATGAGCTATCTATTTTTTACAGGCGCCACATGTTCCTTATAGAATTCAGCATCAACTGATTTTACAGATTCTAGGAACAGTAAGGAATATGCCATACCGTCTTTTGTCCACGTAATGCTGCGAATTAGTTGTGCTGCTGGATCCCCGGTGTAAAAGACTTCGCCAGATTCACCTTGTTCAGACCATTCAAAGTCCTTATACTCAGCAGGAACATACGGTACATCTTTTACATCTTCCACTGAATAGCCCATTCTATAAACAAAAATACTACCAGAGTTTCTCTTCCCAACTCGATATGTTTGGGAATTTTTTATAAAATATACAACCTCTAATACATCATTTTTGTCTTGCCGCACTGTATAGATTTCATAACCATAAGGGATATAGCTAGGTGCCTCAACCTCATATGGAAGCTTCTGAACTGCCTCTTTTAGTTGTCCCTTAAAAGTATGAGCCTTTTGTGTATTCTCTATAGGCCAATCATGAAAGTGCCACTGTAGGGTATCCATTCTAGGCTCAACATTTTTAAAGTTATGTCCGAGCTTAAGCGTTTTAGTGGATCCAGCCTGATCTGTAGTATCAGGAGTATCTAGCGTTTCTGCTGTGGCCATTCCTACAGATAATAACCCAGCAGCAATAACAGCTAAAACCGACTTATACATTGTTTTTCTCATATTTTTTCCTCTTTACAAGCGATTACAAATTCTACCGCTATTACACAATATATTGTTCTAGATACAATTTGTATAACATCAGTTTATCCGCTAAGGAATCATTCGTTCTTTATTATATTCATCAATTGTTTTGTCTGAAATCTTCGTAACCGGATAGTTTCCTAATAATTCATGACGTGAGCTATCTATATTTTTTACAGGTACCACATGTTCCTTATAGAATTCAGCATCAACTGCTTTCACAGGTTCTAAGAAGAATAAGGAGTACGCCATTCCACCTTCCGTCCACGTAATGCTACGGATCAATTGTACTCCTGGCTTACCTGTATAATACACCTTGCCAGATTCACCTTGCTCAGACCACTCATAGTCCTTATACTCTGCAGGAATATACGCTGTATCTCTTACGGTATCCACGGAATAGCCCATTCGATAGGCCATAGCATTAGTAATAAATTTTTCCCCAGCCTGATAGATAGGTGCATTTCTTTTGTAATATACAACCTCTAGCACATCATTTCGATCAAGACGTGCTGTATAAAGCTGATATCCAAAAGGTATATAACTAGGTGCCTCAGCCTCATACGGTAATTTCTGAGTAACCTCTGCTATCCCCTTAAAGTTACGAGCACTGTCTTGAGTCATTATAGGCCAGCCTACTAATTGCATTCTTGGTATTTGTATAATTAGAGAAGCATTATTCATGTTTGGCGTAACATTTTTAGACTTAGCTGCGGCCTCAGAATTATTAATCGATACAGACTGATCAACAGTATCTGCGGATACATAGCTTATAGATACTAAACCAACAGCTATAGCAGCTAAAATGGATTTACATATTAATTTTTTCATATTCTCTCCTCATTAAGCGATTATACGCTTTATATAATGATATATTTCTTTATATATATCAGAAATCCCATTATTATTCTGTTGCTCGTGCTACTTCATAAAACCTTTATAAAATCTATCCTGTAAGTAAGTTCTCCTAATAAGAGAGCTATATTATATTTTTTGCAAAAAAATCCTACTGAACGCTATATCATAATAGAGTTCAATAGGATTGTTGTATCATTATTTAGTTAATGGCGGCATAATAGCATCTTGTTCAAGTTGTCTTCGTCTTTTAGCCGAATAATCAACAACTTTAATTCGAACTACGCCTACAGAGTTTACCATGGCTTCTGTAAAAGTAAACTCACGACCTGTCTGATGTTTCATCAATACTTGTAAGCCATGAGACTTTTCATCAATAGCCTCTAAATAGGTAGCCTCTCCACGACCCATCACACTAGAGTATACCGAGCTATATTTACATGGTATATCTCCACCTGAAACGAGGGCTTCATCGCTACCATCAATTTCAATAAATACATGTGGATTCGCTTGAATCAAACTAAACTTCTTCCCCTCATAATGGCCATGTACATAGATATAAAGTACCTCATCTATAAATTCATATCCAAAATGTAAGGGCACCACGTAAGGGTAATCACCATCCATCAGACCTAGATGAATGATACGAGTGCTACTTAAAATACCTTTAATTTCATCTATATTGGTAACCATGCGATCTTGTCGTCTCATAATAGCCTCCACCGTTTTACGTAAAATATAATCTATGTATTATTATAGCAAATTTTAGAAACCTTTTAAGGCTAAGTATTCTCTTAAAAATATGAATAATTTCTCTTTTATTCGTATATTAATAATACTATTTTTCCTATATGTCCACTGTATAAATACATTTGACTTTTTGCAATAGATACTGTATTATAAGAAAATAGTTTTATATATTCTATAGATTATAAAGGCTATGGGTATCCATGGCTTTTTTATATTTGTAGATAGTTTGTAGAAAAGAGGTCTTTACTATGTCTGATACGCATCAGTTAAAACGGGGTCTTAAGAACCGGCACGTACAATTGCTCGCCATTGGCGGTGCCATTGGTACAGGCTTATTCTTAGGCTCCGGTCGTGCCATTCACTTGGCCGGTCCATCCATTATTTTCGCCTACCTTATTACAGGTATTATCTGCTTCTTCATCATGAGAGCATTAGGCGAACTGTTATTATCCAACTTGAATCACCACTCCTTTATCGACTTCGTGGAGGATTATTTAGGTGATCGAGCTGCCTTTATCACAGGATGGACATACTGGTTCTGTTGGCTTTCACTAGCCATGGCAGACTTGACGGCCGTAGGCCTCTATATGCAGTACTGGATACCGTGGCTGCCACAGTGGATACCAGCCTTGATTGTCCTTGTCGCCTTGCTATTAATGAATTTAACAGCTGTAAGATATTTCGGCGAAATGGAGTTTTGGTTTGCCTTGATTAAGGTAATTGCCATTATCTCCCTCATTATTATCGGCATCATCATGATTTTCACGGGCTTTACTACTGATGCGGGTGTCGCCGCCTTTAGTAATATGTGGAACTATGGAGGATGGTTCCCAAATGGAACGATGGGCTTTATCTTATCATTCCAAATGGTTGTATTTGCTTTTACAGGTATCGAACTCGTAGGTCTGACAGCAGGCGAAACGGAAGATCCTGAAAAGGTTATTCCTATGGCCATCAACAACATTCCATTGCGTATTATTTTATTCTATGTGGGCTCCTTGGCTATCATCATGAGTATTTATCCTTGGACGGCCGTTAACCCATCTGCTAGCCCATTTGTAGCCGTATTTACCGCTGTTGGTATCGCAGCTGCTGCAGGCATTGTAAACTTCGTGGTACTCACCTCTGCTGCGTCTGCTACAAACTCTGGTATCTTTAGTACAGGCCGTATGATTTATGCCCTTGCTAAACGCGGTCACGCACCTAGCTCAATGCGTCGCTTAACGCATAGCAGCGTACCGTACCAAGCAACGATTTTCTCTGCAGCCGTATTATTGATTACAGTTGTACTTAACTACGTAATGCCTGAAGCAGTATTCGTTATGATTACATCTATCTCTACCTTCTGCTTCATCTTTATTTGGGCCATGATGGTTATTTGTCACCTTAAATATCGCAAGAAAAATCCTGAGTTAGCGGCACAATCTAAATTCAAAATGCCACTATACCCAGTAATGAATTATGTAATTCTCGGCTTCTTCGTTTTCGTTCTAGCTATTCTAGCGCTAAACGAAGATACGCGAATCGCCCTCTTGTTCACACCAATTTGGTTCGTTATCCTTTGGGCCTTCTACTCCATGCTTAACACGGACGATGAAGATGCTCTTGGAGAAGAACTTATCGAGATGGCTGGCGTAAAAGAAATTTACAAAAAACCGAAAAAAGACGACTCCGATGACTACGTAATCTAGTAAAAGGCGATTACATAAGTTAATAAAAGATGTCTACGTAACTTAACAAAGAGCCCGTGCATAGCACGGGCTCTTATTTTACTTCATAGTAGGGAAGTTTTGTTGTTCATATTGTTGTTGATACGCTGGAAGATTACTTGTATCTTCATCGTAGTTAAAGATTGTTTTGCTGCGATATCCACCTTGCGTAATGATGATATCGATAGAGGACGGCACCTCTTGACCAGTACGCTCTAAATGGTTAACTAGTTCTTGTAAAGCTTCAGCTTGACGCAAAGAACCAGTCATGTATTTACCTTTAGATAAACCTGTATTTCTAATCACTTGACCATTATGTACTTGGCCTCTAGTATCTACATAATAGAAACGTACAGCTGCCTTATCTCCCGTAGGCACTGCTTTAACATAAATAGTTTTCCAGTTCTTTTTAACCATAGCTTTAGTAGCGTCTGCTAATTTATTAGACAAACGTTGTGTTTCTTTATTAGTGGCTTTGGATACACCGTTTACCTGTTGAATTTCATCATTCATAGGCATTTCGATAGGTGATACCACTGGGTCTTGTTGTACCTTTTTTGCATCTGCAGGCTGAACTGCCAATACACCAACAGCTGCCATTACAGCTAACGTTGTAAGAGCAATTTTTTTCATTATATCTCTCCTTAGTCAGGTTACACTAAAACAAATTATATTTTATACAACAAATTACATTATATGTATTATATCACTTTATATCAAGTCATTCTTCTTTTCAAAACTAGTACTCTTGATTATTTGATTCCATCGCAATATAGAGTCACCTCGCTTATGTATAGTATAACTAAATCTCTAATCTAATAAAAGAAAAGGCTTCAACCAATGCTCGACAAAACGTATTCTGTCGATGATGGATTGAAGCCTTTATTTTATACTATTAGTTACTAAAGTCTGTATCCACAATAGCAAATTGTGTATATTCAGGGCAGCGTTTTTGCATTTCTGCTTTAATTTTTTCTAATGTACCCTGCGGATCTTCTTCGTCAAAGTCAAAGATAATATCATAGTAAATAACTTTCTTTTCTTCTTGTACGTAGAACGCATGTACTTGTACTACATGTGTATATAGACTTACAACTTGGTCGAGAGCTTGTCTTACTTCAAGCACTTCTAAACTTGGTTGGTTTTCAGCATATACGCCAACGGTCATAGCAATACCAAATTTTTTATAAAGATGAACGGCGATACTTTTTGTTAGTGGATGAATATCTGCCATAGTCATCGTATCTGGCACTGTAATATGAACGGATCCAATTGTTTCACCAGGACCGTAGCTATTTAATACTAAATCATATACACCACCCACATTTGGATGTTGAGCGATAGTTTCTTTAATTTCACGAACTAAGTTATCATCTGCACGAACGCCAAGCAAGTGATTATACATTTCTTTTAAAATGTCATAAGCAGCCTTCAAAATTAAAACAGAGATAGCCGCACCTACATAACCTTGAATATCAAAGTCAAAGAAGAATACTAACGCTGCAGATACTAATGTAGCAAAGGTGATCACCGCATCAAAGAGCGCATCTATACCAGATGCTACAAGGGCATCAGATTTGTATTTCTCACCTTGTGCCTTAATATAACGGCCCATCACTACTTTCACCACAATAGCAACGGCGATAATCGCCAAGCTTGGAATATCAAAGGTAGATACCTCAGGGTGAAGAATTTTTTCAATAGATTCCTTGAGGGATCCAATGCCTGCACCAAGAATGATGAAAGCAATGGCCATCGTAGTCATATACTCTATACGACCGTGACCAAATGGATGCTCCTTATCGGCACCCTTAGCTGCTAATTTTGTACCAACGATGGTCAATACAGAGGACAAAACATCTGTTAAGTTGTTTACCGCATCAAGGATGATGGCGATAGAGTTAGACGCAAGGCCTACAATCATTTTAAAGATAACTAGAACGACGTTACCTATAATACCTTTTATACTAGCAAGCGTAATCCCCCGATTACGTGCTGCACTATTATCTTGCAAAATCATATTGAACTACACCTCTTATATTCAATTCACTAAGCTATAAATCGAAGCCTATCGATTTATTTACATTTCTATTATAGCTTATCGATTATCATTTGTCATTATATTTTTTGAAAAATTTCTATAAAATCATTGATTTTACTAAGTTATCAATAATTCTCATTTCTCAATTAGAACATTTGATGTATTGTGACTTCACAATCTATAGTGTAGATCTATTGTTAATAAACTACTATCTAATTATTAATATGTACTATATATTACGCACTTTTTAATACTTACCTAGTGATAACTATTGAAGTAATTAGAGGTAATTATGCGGTAACCGTAATACGCTCGCCTGTGCGCATGTGTGTAAATACAACCTTTTGAGCACGCAATTGGAACGGCTGCCCCGTTGGCTGTGCGCCATATAAGGTATCCCCTACAAGAGGGTGACCTATATGGCTGAAAGCCACACGAATTTGATGTGTTTTTCCTGTGTACAAACGAACTAAAACCTCTGTATATCCACATTCTTGGGAGTTATACACAGATTTGTCCACATTTTGATCACTTTTATCCACATCTGGTAGTTCTATATCCACATTTTTTGATGCTATATCCACAGAATTTTTGGACTTATTCACAGACTTATCCACAGGCTGTGATTGATGTCTACATAGGACGGAATAATCTGTACGAGTCTCTTTTCCCTTAGGATTTACTTCGTAATGAATCCCATCAACACTGCGTTCCATAGATAATACCAAGGAATCCTCATCAGCTTCTATGATGCCTTCCACAGTAGCCATATACCACTTTTCAAAGGTATTATCATCCATTTGCTGTTGATAAAGACTTTGGGCTAATCCACTTTTAGCTATCACAATACAGCCCGTTGTATCTCTATCTAAGCGATTCAAGAAACGTACCTTCCGCTTAATACCATGTTCTTTAAAGTAATACGCCACACCATTGGCAAGGGATACTTGGTCTTTAGAATTTACTGTCACACCAGCCGGCTTATCCACAATGAGGAGATCATCATCTTCATATAAGATATGTAGATTCATTTCAATTGGTTCGTGATCTATTTTTTCCTTCGCCATGGCAATCCAAATCTCGTCACCTTCGGAGATAACATCCTTTGGCGTTGCTTTATGGCCGTTGATGTGGATTAGTTTTTCCTCAAATAACTTTACTAAAGACTTACGAGGATATTTTGAATCTAATACTTCACCTAATGTAACATCCTGTTTTTCACTACGTGCAGCGTCTATATCTGCAGCGGTTACGGTCCACAAAATATCATCGGGACGATGTGTTTTTCTCGCCATTAGTATCTCCTTTCTACGAGCTCATTGTCTCGTGGCATATAGTTCAGTAGCGGGCTTGGTTGAACCGCTCGGCCACGTATATTTGTTTGTTCAAAGGTAATAGTCAACTCTTGCTTAGGGCGCGTTATGGCCACATAGAACAAGCGCTTTTCTTCGTCTTCACGCCCTTCTGCAATGGCAAACGGGCTTGGGAAGGTACCTTCGTTGAGGCCTGCTAGGAATACATGGTCAAACTCGCTCCCCTTTGCTTGGTGAATGGTAATGATAGGAATGCGATCTTCATTTCGTACCTGTTGAGCTGGCTCACCTGCGGTAAGGGCCGCCATCTGCAAGATTTGATTTAATCGAGCTAACCCAGCCGGGCCCTCATAGGTAGCATCAAGTTTTTCCATAATGCGATATAGATCCCGTATATGCTCTACCTTTGCCGCTTCCCCATGGGATTTATAGTATTCTAGAACCCCCATTTGATTCATAATGTACGCCAATAACTTCGTTGGCAATTCCGTATAGGCCTTTCTACGCAACGTCGCCATTTGGGACGCAATATTGGTGAAAGCAGCCTTATACTTATTGATTGCCACCATACGACCAGTCGTTGTAGGCACGATATTTTCTTTCACTGCATAAATTAAAAGCTGTGCAGTGGCCAAGATATCGTCCATCGCATTGTGCGTAGGCTCATGATTGATAGGAAACTCTGATGCTAGGAAGCCCAGTTTATGATTTGGCAAATTAGGATAGAAACGACGGTAAATATCGAGTGTATCGTAGATAGCCTTGAATTCTGGATTACCTAAATTATGGCGTGCCAATTCATTAGTAAAGATGGTCACATCGTAGTTTACATTGTGGCCTACGATAATAGCATTCTTGGAGAATTCCTTAAAGGCTTGTAGCACTATGGCTGGTTCTTCGCCGTGTTCTTGTAAATACGCATCGGAAAAGCCGTGTACCTCTTCGGATTGTCCCACAGGTACGCCTGGGTTGATAAAGCGTTCAAAGGTTTCTAGGACCTGCCCATTTTCATCGATGCGGATGGCCGCAATTTGAATGATACGATCCTGAGACGTATCGGTGCCTGTACTTTCTACATCATACACCACAACCTCATGATTTTCTAAACCACTGACGAGCTTCGCATAAGGCTCGGCTTCAAAGATAGGCATATCCATAAAGTCCGTCAATTTTAAGCCCACTTGCCGCGTCTCAGGGCTTTCAATAGCGGCTATACGCGCGTCACCGATACCAGCAACATAGCGTTTTATAATGCGCTTAGCGCTGACGGAGTCATTCGGGTTCATAAGCAGTTTAAAGTAAGCCATAACGTCTTTAATTTCTTGACGTCTAAAGAATTTAAACTCATCAATGATCATAAAATGACGACGTTCGTCTTCAGGTTTTTCATTGTTGAGGCGTTCAAAAGAGTCGCTCAGTCGTTGCGCCTTTTTATTATCCCGTACTAAAACGCCAATATTGGCATCCTTTGGCAAGGCGCAGATAGCTTCATAGATATATCTGCCCTCAAGATAGCTATTTTTACAGCCTTTTATGAGAACAGGCTTACCCTTTCTTTCACTATTGGCGCGAGGCAATTCAGTATAGATAGAGCCTACAAGATCAGGGAACATATTCTGCAATGTTTTAAACGCCATCGTAAAGAGCGTCCAATTAGAGCGGTAATTTTCGTAAAAAATGATTTTTAAAGGCTTAAAGTCCGCATCAAACTGCTTGAGCAAACGGAATGGATCAGACCCACGCCATTCGTATATGGTTTGGAAATAATCACCACATAATAGGACGTGATTACCTTCCCAAAGCATTTCTAATACCTTGTACTCTAGTACGCCCGTATCTTGCATTTCATCTACAGAAATATAGCTGTAACGACTGCGCCAACGCTCCCGAACGACAGGGTCTTGAAATAGACGATGAACACCACAAATAAGATCCGTAAAATCTAGGCCATGTACGGAGGCTAAGCTTTCATCATAGGCGGCAATCCATTCGTGACCATGGTTCAAGAAGTCATGGAGTTCACTATAAAGAACATTCCCAAAACTAGAGAACTGTTGCTCAATAGCAGGACGCTGTTCCTTTTGCAAACGATCAATAGTCCGTTTATAATCGCCTACGAGATCATCAGAATAAAAGCCATATAAGGAACGATATTCTTTTACCATACCGATGATGTTGGCAAAGGACATTTCTCGCAACTTACCTGGACGATACGGTTCAGACAATTCCTTGCAATCCTCTTCATCAAAGATCGTTACATCCGTATACAAGGTTTCATTGCGCTTACCCTCTTGTTGAAGTACGAAAAAGCAAAAGCTGTGGAATGTACTAACCTCCACAGCCTTTGCAGGACTGCCTACGAGCGATTGAATGCGGTCTTTCATCTCCTTTGCCGCCTTGTTCGTAAAGGTCATGCACAAGATATTCTCCGCCTTCGCATAGCCGCCCTCGATGAGGTGAGCCACTCGATAAGCAAGTGTATTCGTTTTTCCCGTCCCAGCGGACGCTAACAAGAGGATATTCTGTTCAACTTCATCAATAACGCGTTGTTGTTCACGATTGATAAGCATGAGGTCCTCCTATTTTAAAAAGCCGTACCATCCGGCTGCAATGAGCATTGGAATAGGGCCTAGAATTGCTGTTAAAGCCCATACGCCCAAACCAATATCCATAGGAATATTGAGGATATGAACGCATACTAAATACGTCAAAATACCAGTTACTGCATTCATTGCCACTCGTTTAATGGTGAAAAATGCTACTTTGAAAGCAATGTAGGCTACAGCAACGGATACAACCGCCGATATAATCGGTGATGCTAATAAAGCTCCCATATTATCCTTTCATTTCTTGGCGGTTTACTACGGCACCGCCTAATGTTAATTCATCAGCATATTCGATATCGCCACCCACAGGAACACCGCGGGCAATACGCGTTACCTTAATGCCACTTGGGCTTAACAAGCGCGCCAAATAGAGAGCTGTCGCTTCCCCTTCTACGTCTGGGTCAGTAGCGAGGATAACCTCTTGTACGACACCATCACGAAGGCGAGCAATCAATTCTTTTACGCGAATATCGTCAGCACCGATCCCCTCCATAGGGGACAAAGCACCTTCTAATACGTGATATAAGCCCTTATAGTCACCACTGCGCTCGATAGCAATAACATCGCGAGATGTTTCAACGACCATAATCGTCGTTTGATCCCGGTTTGGATTGCTACAGAATTCACAAGGGTCTTGAGCTGATAAGTTAAAGCAAATAGAACAGTGACGCGTAGCCCCCTTCGCTTCTACGATGGTTTCCACGAGACGGTCTACCTCTTCCTTCGGCATTTCTACCAAATGATAGGCCAAGCGTCTAGCCGACTTGGAGCCTATACCCGGCAAGCGGCGCAACTGCTCTACGAGCCGTTCTAAAGCGTTTGTCATTTAGAATAAACCTGTTGGCAAATTAAGACCACCAGTTACTTTGCCCATTTCTTGAGCCAAAAGGTCATCTACTTTTTTGCTAGCTTCGTTGACAGCAGCCATTACTAAATCTTCTAACATTTCCACGTCTTCAGGATCTACTGCAGATGGGTTCAATTTCAAGGACTCGATGATTTTTTCACCGTTCATTACAACTGTTACAGCACCGCCACCAACGGAAGCCTCTACTGTACGAGTTTTTAATTCTTCTTGCATTTTCTTCATATCTGCTTGCATTTTTTGAACTTTTTTCATCATGCCAGCCATATTGCCCATACCTTTACCAAACATTGTAATTCCTCCTTTTAGGATCTACGTCCTATACTAATATTCTAATTGATTTATTCTTCGATGACCTCAACGATGATGTCGTGATCTTCAGATAGTTTCTCTAATGTTTCTGCCAAAAGAGGATTATTTCGCTCCTCTTCCGTCATATTTGCTGGGTTCCATGCATATTCACGAGCAACCGTCACACTATCGATAGGTGCGAGCACTATAGGTGCTTGTGAAAGCATAGCATTACTATCACTGTGTGGGGTTCCCTGTTGCTGTTCGCCCCCATTAGACTTTGGGACAGCTTCTACCTCGATATGTGCACCGCTATCCATAGGGCGTTCTAAGACTTCCCCATCTTCACTGATAACAGTGACGCTGTCTAATGGGTGTGGTGGTATATCATCTAAAGATGATACGTAAGATTCCTCCATATCCTCTACAGGCACATCATCAAAGGAATGAACTGGAATATCAGCACCAGTTGTGGCACTTACAGCAACATCACCCGTCTTCTTCGCTAAGAAGGCTAATGCTGCGGCCTTTGCCGCATCTACCGCTGCGGAATCAGGCTTACTTGGTTGCTCATCAGTTGTAGAGCCAACTTGAGCACTCTTTTCGTTTGCCTCTTGTGCATAGCTAGCGACTTGCGAAGAGGACGAATTTGTTAAGTCCATCTGTGTCGGTTGTGCCCCAGATGTTGTATGTACATCCACCATTGGCTCTTGCGGTCGTTGCGGCGCTTTTACTTGACGCTGCGTCGTACTACCAGAGGCCTTTTTATAGTCTTTGTAAACTTGTGTGAGGGCATCAACGATTTCTACATGTACCGGATAGCCCAGTGTATAGGTGAAAGCATCTGCCGCTTCTGCTAAGTTTACTTCGTTGGTCATTACATTGAGATGCAATGTATTTTTAAAGGCCATAACAGCCTTGCTTTGATCTACGTATACAAGCTGACCTTGTCCAATTACAGTAGAGGTCATATTGCGATTGCTGTCCTTCAAGTATTTAATGACATTGGACTGTACATTGCGATACTCTTGAGCCGACAAGATTTGATCACTAATGATAGCTTGCGTACTAATACCTTTTTTACCACGACCTTTGGCTTGATTTCTAGCAGGTCGTTCTGGTGCACTGCTTGTACTTGGTGGCGTCATACCAATACCGCCCATTGGAGGCGGAGCCATACCCACTCCATTCATAGGAGGTGGTGTGCTACCAGGCGCTCCCAGCGGTGGAGGTGTCATGCCTACATTAGTAGGTGGTGGTGTCACGCCTACGCCACTTGGAGGTGGCACTGTACCAACCGTAGCATTTTGACTATAACTTGATGGAGCATCTGATACAACAGCCACATTATCAACAGGAACAAAGTTATTAGCATAACCACCAGGCGGGCCAAAGGCATTGGCACCGTAAGCAGGTGCAGTTGCGACAGCTGGACCGCGTTGCTCTAATTGAGCCATGCGGTTCAATAAATCGTTGCGTTCAGATCGTTCTGAAGACTCTAATGCATACACACGGTCTTCTAAGCTTTCATCAACAGAGCCTAATTTAGCACAAAGTACTAAAAGGCCCATTTCAATGATAGTTCGTGGATTATCCACCTGTTTTGCATCATTCATGATGGATTGAGCACTGCGCACATATTGATTAAGCTCATTAAAATCGATGCTTTCAGCTTGAGCTAGAAACTCAGCCTTAAAGGCATCATATACCTTGAGCTCGTCCGCATCAGGTGCGACCTTACCAACTAGCAAGGCCCGTACGTGCTGAATGAGGGCTTCCATAATCTGCGTCGCATCACGACCTTCTGCTAAGGCATCGTGGATATAGGACAACAATTTGGGCCCATCCCCGTTGCGCAACGCATCAAGGAAATGAATAATCCATTCCTTACTAACAAGACCGATGAGTTCTTCTACTACTTGCGGCGTAATAGTACCTGTTGCCATACCGGCACATTGGTCTAAGATACTCAACGCATCGCGCAAACCGCCGTCTGCATGAACAGCGATGAGCTGTGCTGCTGCAGGATCTAATCCAAAGCCTTCCTTTTCCGCTACATAGGATAAACGCTGTGCGATATCATCAGACGTAATTCGTCTGAAGGTATAGCGCTGACAACGAGACACAATAGTAACAGGCAATTTTTCAATTTCTGTGGTAGCAAAGATAAACATAACGTGAGCCGGTGGCTCTTCGATAGTTTTTAAAAGCGCATTCCACGCCTCAGTTGTGAGCATGTGGGCTTCGTCGATGATGAACACCTTTTTACGGCCTTCAACAGGCATGAATTTGACGCTTTCACGAAGGGCACGCACCTCATCGATACCACGATTGGATGCGGCGTCAATTTCAAGAACGTCCATGGACTGACCGCTCAAAATCGATTTACAAGCACTACACTCGTTACACGGATGATCCGTTGGCCCATGCTCGCAGTTGATAGCGCGCGCGAAAATCTTGGCCATACTCGTCTTACCAGTCCCTCGCGGACCAGCAAACAAATACGCATGAGCCACCTTATCCTCGCGGATAGCACGCATCAATGTATCCGATACCTGATGCTGACCAACCACATCGGTAAACGTCTGTGGACGATACTTACGATATAACGCAATATATGCCATTGGAACACCCCCTTTTTCCGAAAATTACAATACTTTATTATACCATATTCAGGAAAATCTGACTTCCTTAATAAAGTGCCATGTATTCTAAATTAGACATAAAAAAAGCGGCCCCTCAGGCCGCCTTGCAATATTCGATCACGACAGCCCCCGGGTTCCCCGTGGCACATGAAGGTTACCGCTTAGTGCTGCTACCTCTCAGTCCTGACACGATTCACAGGCCCCCATTGCACGGGCCCGAGAACTGCCATGATCCAATATTGCAATACAAATATTATACACGAAAATGCCTCTATAGTCAAAGCTATAGAGGCATTTCATATGTCTTATCTAAAGGATATTCAGTTAGATTAGAAATTATTTTGCATATTTTTCTTTGAATGCAGCTAATTGTGCTTCTTCCAAGGATAAACCTTGTTCTTTATAGCGTTCAATAGCAGCATGCATTTCTTCATATGCTACAGGTACAACTTTTGTAAATCTATTTACAAAGTTATTCCAGTTTTCAAGGATGTGACGGCCTTTAGCGGAATTAGTGTGCAATACGTGTTGTTCTACTAATTCTTTAATGCGTTTAAGGTCATCATTATTAGCAGGACGTAATTCTACGAGGCCTGTATTTACATAGCGTTCATCACAATCGAGGATATACGCATAGCCACCGGACATACCTGCCGCGAAGTTACGACCAATTTTACCGAGTACAAGAACTTCGCCACCTGTCATGTATTCACAACCATGATCGCCTACACCTTCAACAACAGCAGTAATACCACTATTACGAACGGCGAAACGTTCACCGGCTACACCGTTGATGTAAGATGTACCAGAAGTAGCGCCATAGAAGGCAACGTTACCGATAAGGATATTTTCGTCAGCTTCAAAGATAGAATCTTTAGGAGGATATACAGTGATAGTACCACCGGACAAACCTTTACCGAGGTAATCGTTCGCATCCCCTTCGAGTTCTAATGTCATGCCTTTAGGAATGAAAGCACCGAAGGATTGGCCTGCAGAGCCTTCAAAATTCAACTTGATTGTGTTATCTGGCAAGCCGCTTTCACCATAACGACGAGTCACCTCAGAGCCAACCAAAGTACCTACAACACGGTTAATGTTTGTAATAGCCAATTTAGCGCGAATAGGTTTTTGATCCTCAATAGCAGGACGACACATACGCAAGAGTTTGGACATATCCAATGTGCGTTCCAATTCGTGATCTTGGTCAACAGTGTGCATGTGACCTACAGAGGAGTCGATGTATGGACGGAACAAAACGCGTTTAAGGTCAACGCGAGACAATTTGAAGTTATCGTCTTGAGATTTTTGACGAACGAGGTCGATACGGCCAACGAGTTCAGCTACAGAGCGAATACCTAAGCGAGCCATGATTTCGCGCAACTCACGAGCGATGAAGATCATCAAATTTTCTACATACTCAGGTTTACCTGTAAAGCGGGCACGCAATTTTTCATCTTGTGTAGCTACGCCATAAGGACACGTGTTAAGGTTACATACACGAGCCATTTTACAGCCTACTGCAACGAGTGGCAATGTACCGAAGCCGAACAGCTCAGCACCTAGCATAGCTGCTACTGCTACGTCGAAACCGGTCATCAACTTGGAGTCTACTTCTAATTGAACGCGGTCACGCAATCTGTTGAGCATCAATGTTTGATGCGTTTCGGACAAACCTAATTCCCAAGGCACCCCAGCGTGTTTTACAGACGTACGGCCTGCCGCACCTGTACCACCGTCGTAACCAGAGATCAAGATATTGTCTGCTTTTGCTTTCGCAACGCCAGCAGCGATAGTACCAACGCCAGCTTCAGAGGTTAATTTAACGGAAATACGTGCATCTTTATTGACGCATTTCAAATCGTAAATCAACTCAGCCAAATCTTCGATGGAGTAAATATCGTGATGAGGTGGTGGAGATACGAGCTCAACCCCTGGAGTAGAGTGACGTGCTTTGGCGATTTCAGGGTACACCTTTTTACCTGGCAATTGACCACCTTCACCTGGTTTAGCACCTTGAGCACATTTAATTTGCAATTCTTTTGCGTGGATGAGGTAGTTCGCAGTTACACCAAAACGACCAGAGGCGATCTGTTTTACTTCGGAGTTTAGGCTATCGCCGTTTGGCAATGGTTTGAAGCGAGCTACATCTTCGCCGCCTTCACCAGAGTTAGATGTAGAGCCGAGGCGGTTCATAGCGATAGCAATCGCTTCATGCGCCTCTTTACTGATGGCACCATAACTCATAGCACCCGCTTTAAAGCGTTTTACGATAGATTCTTCAGATTCAACCTCTTCAATAGGAATGCCGCCACCTACTGGGTAGTTCAATTCCATCAAGGAACGCAATGTAACGTGGTAATCATTGCGAATAGCTTTAGAATACTCTTTATATTTAGCATAGTCGCCATTGATAAGGGATTCTTGTAACAAATCAATCGTCTTAGGGTTAAACAAATGCTCTTCCCCGTCTTTTACAGGACCATACCAACCGCCTGGTTCGAGTACAGTTTCGTCGGATTTGAAAGCACGTTCATAACGAGCTAATGCTTCGTGTGCTACACCACCAAGACCGATACCACCGATACGTGTTGGCGTATTTACGAAGAACTTGTTGATGAAGTTAGTATTCAAGCCCAAAGCTTCAAAGATTTGTGCGCCATGGTAGGAGCGAACTGTGGAAATCCCCATTTTGGACATAACCTTCATGATGCCGCCTACAGCTGCTTTGATGTAGTTCTTTTCTGCTTCTTCAACCGTAATATCGCCCAGGCGTTTACGAGCTTGTAAATCGCGTACTGTTTCAAGTGCTAAGTATGGGTTGATAGCTGTTACACCATAACCAATTAATGTACAGAAGTGATGAACTTCGCGTGGCTCACCAGATTCGAGAATAAGACCGATTTCTGTGCGCAGCACTTTATTGATCAAGTGATTATGAACAGCCGCTACAGCCAACAATGCTGGAATTGGTGCATGATTTTCATCGACGCCACGGTCGGATAAAATCAATACATTTTGTTCTGTACGTGCTGCCTCTTCTGCTTTTTCACATAATTCATTTAATGCATCACGCAAGCCTTCAGCGCCCTTACTTGGATCGAAGAGGATTGGCAATGTAACGGATTTCATGCGACGGCAGTCAAGAGCCTTGATAGATGCCAACTCTTGGTTTGTAAGAATTGGTGTACGCATGGATAACGCATAAGTACCGGCTTTGTTTGGATCTGTTAAGTTACCAGAGTTACCAAGCATAACGCGCGTAGATGTAACCATTTCCTCCCGAATGGAGTCGATTGGAGGATTTGTTACTTGGGCGAACATTTGCTTGAAGTAGCTATATAACAACTGTGGTTTATCGGACAAGATAGCAAGTGGAGCATCGGCACCCATAGCGCCTACAGGATCTTTACCATCCTTTGCCATAGGTACGATCATACGCACAAGATCTTCTTGAGTATAACCAAAGGCTTGTTGCTTTTTGAACAAATCTTCTACTTTTGGAATATCGCTTTCATCAGCTTGCGTAATTTCAGACAAGTGGATAACATGTTCTTTTACCCATTCATCATATGGCAAATCAGTGGCAACGCGTTGCTTGATTTCCTCGTCAGAGATAATACGTTGTTCCTCTGTATCGATGAGTAGCATTTTGCCTGGTTCTAGACGACCTTTAGCGCGAATATTTTCAGCATTTTCGTTTACTACACCCACCTCAGAGGCCATGATAACGCGGTCATCAGTCGTTACATAATAACGAGCAGGACGCAAACCATTACGGTCAAGTACGCCACCGATAACAGTACCATCAGTGAAGCCCATAGCCGCAGGCCCATCCCATGGTTCCATCATGAAGCTATTGAACTCATAGAAGTCATGTTTTTCTTGACTCATGAGATTATTGCGCTCCCAAGGTTCAGGAATCATCATCATAATCGCATGAGGCAAGGAACGACCTGTCATGTGCAAGAATTCCAAAGTGTTGTCGAACATAGCGGAGTCAGAACCGCTGTCATCTACTACAGGGAATACTTTTTTAATATCTGGGAATAATGGAGATTCTGCTTTACCTTCACGAGCATTGATCCAGTTTACGTTACCGCGGATAGTGTTGATTTCACCATTATGCACTAAGAAACGGTTAGGATGCGCCCGAGCCCAACTTGGGAATGTATTCGTACTGAAACGGGAATGAACCATAGCCAATGCAGATGTAAAATCAAGGTCGCTCAAATCAAGGTAGAAGTCACGCAATTGACCAGGTGTTAACATACCTTTATATACGATTGTTTTAGATGACAAAGATGCGATATAAAAATCGCTAGATAATTCCTTGCTCAACGGAATGATGCGTTTTTCCGCCAATTTACGGATGATGTACAATTTACGTTCGAATTCTTTATTATTCGTTACATCTGGACCTTTACCGATGAGGATTTGAATCATCCAAGGGCGAATGGCAGCCGCCTCTTGACCAACCTTTGTACCATCAACTGGTACTTCACGCCAGCCGAGAACAACTTGGCCTTCTTCGCGAACAACCTCTTCAAAAATGCGTTTTTGCTCGTTACGGAGACTTTCATATTTATGGGCAAAGACCATACCTACACCGTAATCACCAACGGAAGGCAAGTTAATGCCAAGCACTTCGCATTCGCGCTTAAAGAACTCATGTGGAATTTGTACCAAAATACCGGCACCATCCCCTGTGTCCTTATCGGCGCCTGCACCACCACGGTGCTCAAGACGCTCTAAAATACGCAAACCGTCATCGATAATATCATGGGATTTTTTACCTTTAATATTAACGACAAAGCCCATGCCGCACGCATCCTTTTCAAATTGGCTACTGTACATACCATTGGCTTCGAGTCTAGCTTGATCTAGACGTTGTTGCTCGATTGTGCTCTGATTCATATCCATAACATGCACTCCTTCATATCACTTGATCATCCCAAGCGCTGCGGCATCGTTCCGTTCGGGCTTGGTGAAAGTATAACTAACAAACTATTTCATAATAAAATCATAAACTTTATAGTCTATAGAATTTTATGTCTACGCATAGTATACACCTGTCCTCTGTGAATTGAAAATATAAAAAAAACATAGTCTATGCTTTTGATGCATAGACTATGCATTTTTATCACTATTGTTTTTTGTATACACGGATACAGCCAAAATTAACAGTCCTTATTCTCGACCAAAGTTCTCTCCTGCTTCACAAGTGACCGTAATCGCTTCGTCCATTCCATAAGGCACAAAGGTTAATTCCGATGCATGCAAGCATTGACGTGTATAAGGTTTGTTACGTGTGCCATACATAGCGTCGCCAACGATAGGATATCCAATGTGCTCCATGTGTACACGAATTTGATGAGTTCGACCTGTGAGCAATTTAAATCGCAGTAAAGTATGATCCCCATCATGACGAAGAACGGTATATTCCGTTTGTGCCGGTTGACCAAATTCATCGATGACACGGCGATTATCAAATACTGGATCAACACCAATAGGTTCATCAACTACGCCATCTTCGTTAATACAGCCTTCTACTAAGCCTGTGTAGATACGGTCGATACGACCAGCTTGTAATTCATCAGTGTAATATTGCTGAGCTTCCTTTGTTTTACCAAAGAGAATACAACCAGATGTGTCGCGGTCAAGGCGATGCACAGGGCGCACCTTATGAACTACGCCCTTTTTCGCATAATAACCTGCCACATAGTTGCTCAATGTACAAGACTTTGTTTGGCCTGCTGGATGAACGAGCATAAAAGGATCCTTATTAACCACCAAGGTATGAGCATCTTCGTAGAGAACGGTAATAGGCCCCTTTTCTACATCTACGCCATAATCCTTATCTTGTGGCAGTTCCAATGTTAAGATATCACCTTTTTTGAGGGAACGCTGAGAATGGGCTACACGGCTATTTACTTTTACCCGTTTCTTACGGAACATCATTTGAATATCCCGAGAGGATAGAGAAAACCGTTCCTTTACATATTTAGAGACCGTTAATTCTGTCGGTTCTTTTACCGTATACGTTTTCCAGCTCATATTACCACCACTCGTTAATATATGTTTTTTGTTCAGGATAGAGGATATCGAAATAATCTAACCATTCTTCCCCGACTGAAAGTTTACCTTCAAAGGCAAGATCCCGTGCTGTTAATGTGCCCATCAAAAGTTGGCTCAAAGCGCCCACTTCAACAGTAAGATCTACTTCACCTTCAAGCGTATCAGATACTTTCTTAACAGTTGGCGTCAATGCACCGCCATATTGTACTTCGTAGCGACCTTCATTCCATGCACAAAGGCTATCTTTAACGCCAAAGGTCAAAGTAATAGGCATCATCAACGCCTCTGGATTTACAGGAATCGCTTCAAGAGCCGCTTTCACATCGACAATACGACTCATCATATACGGCATAGTGGCATGTCCACTTCTACCATCTGGATAGAAACGATAGTATGTATCGTGAAGACCTTCATTCCAACGGATAGAAGTGCCTTGGGAGCGATGATTATAGAAGTAATTGAGCAATGCCCGTTGTGCACGGCGTGTAGTATACACCAATTCAGAAACAGGGATTTCAGGTTGGCCTAAACGATATACAGCATACCCTTCGATAATACTTTCATCATTGCGCACAACAGCGATGTTTACACCTTCTGCAAAGAAGCTGCCAAGCAAGCGTTTCCATTCTTTTTCACCGCGCTCTGCATAACCAGATAAACGCGCTGTATACGCTTTATATACTGGATCTAGCAATGTCCATTGGTCTACGCTATTAAGCAAGCCAAAGCTCAAAGATTTATCCGTCATAGGGCGCAAGTCTTCAAGAGACATGGTGTTCACCCATTGATGAGCATAGAGTTCCCAACCATATTGTTGGTAAAAAGCCGCTTTAGAGGGCATCAAAATCGTCATGGCTTGACCGCGCTTACGAAGTTCCTCTAATGTAGCAGTCAACAACGCACCACCTACACCACCACGGCGTGCTGCCGGATGTGTAGCAACACCTACCATATAACTTGTAGGCAGTACGGCACCGCGTACATTAAGATTATATTGACGCAAATGAACTGTACTTAACAACTGGTCTTGTTCTAGACCAACCATTGTATGTTCTGGTTCATAGCAATTTGTAAAATAATATTGGAAGAATGGATCTTCCTTAGGTTCAAAGCAGTACGCCCATAGATTTTCCACATGTGGCGTATCTTGAGCCGTTGCAATTCTAAATTCCATAATTATGTCCTCGTTATATCATAAAGGCCTCTATCTATCGCATCGCATCGCATCGCATCGCATCGCATCGCATCGCCATGATGATACGCAATTTACATACAAATAGATAGGCTAACACTTCTATTATAACAAAATGAGCTATGAAGCACATCGACTTCATAGCTCAAATTTTTATTTACCGCCTGTCGCATTATCTGCTTCGTTAGCATATACTGCGTCATATTTTTCAGCAAAGTGATCTGGGTTGTAAGATTCCTTTGCTTGACGAAGGCCAGGTAATCCCATATCTTCTTCACGGTTGATGAATTCGACTTCGCTAAATTCATGACGAATGAATTCATTATTAATCGCTTGGTACAAACCGCGAATATCTGGATTTGCTTTTTCAATATGAATCAAAGCAATTCTATCATTTAAGATTTCACCAATACTGAAAGCTTCCACACGGCCAAACAATTTAATGGCGCCGCCTTTAAGGCCTAGTGCGTCCCAGTTATCGAACAACAAATTGATTGCTACTAATTCGTCTTCGATACCTTCTTCGTGGTGAGTCTCAACCCAAGATGCTGCTGTTTCGCGACATAATGGAATGATATCTTCCGTAATTGGCAAGTACTCATAATTGGAATATTGCATGCGGAATTGGTTCAAATGGTTTTTCTTTTGACGGAATTTCTTACCGGACAAATTGATAAGATCTTCAGACTTGTAAATGTATTCGTAGTTATCGCGGTCAGGGGTGAACTCATAGCGACCAGGACAAAGGTCTTCCATACGCTCTTTAACAGCTTTGCTAACACCTTTAAAACGGAATGGCAATTTATTTTCTACGAACCATTCTTTAGCGCGCAATAAACCATCAAGGAATTTTGCATCTTTACCAGCAAACGGAGGCAATAGGAATGGTTCACGCTTACCGCCACCTTGAATGTACAACACGCCATTTTCTTCAGCCCAACGGATACCGTACGGATCTTGCCACATGAACAATGTAGTGAAACAGTTATCAGATGCTTCATAATGATGTTGTTCAAAATACCTATCGATTAATGGTTTGTCTCTTAATTCAAAACGTTTAAATTCTAAAATAATAATCCCTCCTATCAGATTCCTCTTACGAGGTTGCTTTCACAGTGTGTGAAAGTTTTCTTGCCATCATGCATTAAACATATATTAAAACTTTAATATAGAACCTTACGGTTCGTAATTACAATTTTACAGATTCGCCTAACACAAAGGTTCCATCAGTTGTGATAACCTTGTCACCTGCGTTTAGACCAGAAATAATAGCTACTTCATCACCTTCTGTGATGCCTACCTCTACGACGCGTACGTCCACTGTATTATTTTCAGTCAATACATAGACATATTTGCCGTCAGAATTTTCACGAACCGCCTTAGACGGTACGGTCAACATTTTTGCTTTCACGTTAGATTCTATAACGAGTGTATAGAATTCGCCAGCCTTAATGAGGCCTTTGTCATTGTTGAAAGTTGCTTTCACCAATACGCTAGGCACAGTTTCAGGTTGCGTAATATCTACATAAGTTAATTCACCTGGTAATTCTTGTTCAGCCACCTTGAGGAGCACTTTCATGCCATTTTTTGCCTCCGGTGTGCCGAGTTTCATCGCCGCATCACGAGGGATGCTGAGAGATGCTACCATCGGTGTGGTTTGTTGTATCATCATAAACGGACGATCTGCAATCGCCATTTGACGGTCTTCGTTATAAATAGCCGTCACCGTACCTGCTATAGGAGCTACAATTGTGGATGCAGCCATTTGTGCCGATACTTGAGCGATTTGTGCTTCGATGGCTGCTACATTAGCGCCACCGCCACCACCGCCAGTTGTTACTGTCGTAGTTTGAGGTTGAGATCGTTCCACAATGCGATCATATTCTTTTTGTGTAATCATGCCCGCTTCGCGCATTTTCTGTGCCTGTGCTAATTGAGCACTATCTACGGACGGCGCCGTCGTAGTCGTCACAGATGTCGCATATGATTGCGATTGAGCTTGCGCTAACTGACCTTGTAAGGATGCCAGCTGTTGTTGTAAAGCCGCTGTATCTACAGTTGCCAAGGTTTGGCCTTGCTGTACTTGGTCGCCTACTTTCACAGCATATACGACCTGCCCTGTTAAGGTCGGCGTTACTGTCGCCTTGTTAAGGGCTGTTACATTGGCATCATTATGTATCTGCAACGGCATATCCTTGTATGTTACGTCAGTAACGGATACGATTTTTGTACCGCAACCGGCAATGGCCAGCACCATTATCATAACACTAAGCATAGCAATTACAGAACATAAACGATTGATTTTCATTCTGTCACTTCCTATCATATTGATTTTTATCAATACCTTAGTATATCATAAAATCAATTAGAATTGTATGAAAGCTAATTTCTTTAATTTATGGATATAACGGAGGTTCTCATGGAAGAACGGATGGACTTTAGAATATTAAACAACGGCAGCTTTATTCCTTCTATCGGTTATGGCACTTATAAAACAGGCTCCGAAGGAGAAACGGAGCAAGCCGTTGCTAATGCGCTTGGCGTAGGTTACCGCTTGCTCGATACAGCCGCTTACTACGGCAATGAAGAAGCAGTTGGTCGAGGTATCAAAGCATCTGGCGTTAATCGTACAGATATCATTATTACTACAAAAATTTGGCACACCGATGCAGGCTATGATAATACGATGCGCGCTGTTGAAAGCTCTCTAAAAAAATTAGACACTAATTATATCGACATCATGCTCGTACACCAACCTTTGGGCGATTACTACGGCTCATGGCGTGCTATGGAGGAGTTATACGACCAAAACGTATTGCGTGGTCTAGGTCTCTCTAACTTTTACGAAGATCGCCTCATCGACTTGCTATACCACTGTAATGTAAAACCTGTGGTGAACCAAATCGAGTGCCACCCGTTTAACCAACGTCAGTCCTTATTACAATTAATGCGTAAACATCAAGTAGTAGGCATGGCGTGGTCTCCATTTACTCGTGATCGCCAACCGATTTTCGACCACCCGATCATTAAAAGCTTGGCTGAAAAATACGGTGTCACAAAACACCAAATCATCTTACGTTGGCATATCCAACGAGGCATCATTCCATTGCCAAAGGCAAATACCGTAAGCCATATGGAAGCTAACTTTGATGTATTCGACTTCAAGCTTACTAACATCGACATGGACGTTATGGAATTATTAGATCAACAAGACTTCTTGGAAGATCACCACACCGCACCAGGTCTAGAAAGATTATTACAACTAAGATAAAAAAGAAAACCACTTATATCTCTGCCTAAAAAGGTTAGATATAAGTGGTTTATTTTATTGTAATTTATTTAGTCACATTAAAGACGGCTTGTATAAGTATCATATACACTACAGTGCCTGCCCCAATAGACATGAACATATTTCGCTTCCATAGGTGCATGCCAACGGTTACTAATAAAGCAATAAGTTCTGGAATGCCATAAGGATAGGAAAGCACAATTGTATCTTTAAAGGTATATACAACAAGCATACCCATAACAGCTGCAGGCAATGCCTTACCTAAATACTGTACAAAATCTGGTGCCTTTTTACCAGGTGGAAAAATAAGAAAAGCGGAGAAACGTGTAAGTAATGTAGCTGCTACGACAATAGCTACGGTAATGACCATTTCAAAACTAGTCAAGATGTACACCTCCCCACTTATACGCAATATAACATACTATGAGCATACACCCCATAGAGGCAAGCATAAACAAGGATTTTCCCGTCAACAGAAGCATGGCTAGGGCTACAACTGCTCCAACAGCACCAAAGCCTCGAATATTATTACTCTTAGCATTAAATAACATTTCAAGGAATATAACAATAAATAAGCCAGGTAATACAAAACCAATACCACGCAAATCTACAGATGCTAATAAATCACCAAACAATCCCCCTACAAAGGTACTCACCACCCAAAAGGTATAATTAAGCCACGATACATGGAAGTAGAACCATTTTTCATCCACATCATCGGGCAACTTCGTAGATACATTAATTGCAAAGCTTTCGTCACACATCCAGGCAACGGTAGGAAACCATTTCCACCCCATATTCACATATCTCTGTAATGCAGATAAACCATAGAAAAAATGGCGTCCATTAACAAATAAAGTCAGCATAAAAGCATTTACAGGATCAAAGCCTGCCATCAGTAGCCCAATAGTTACGAACTCCATAGAGCCTGCAAAAATTGTACTAGCCAAAACAGGGGCTGTCCACCAAGGCAATCCCTGACTGGTAGCATACAAGCCAAAACCTAATCCAAGGAAGAAGAAGCTGAGCCCCATAGGAATCATAATAGGAAGCGCAAAAGAAAAGGCACTTCGATGTTTTATTTCACTCAAAGGATTTTCTCCTTTCGAAATCATACATTATATATTATGTAAACGATAGTCAAAACTAATCTTAGTCCTCTTCTAGACGATAAAACTAATTTGAACAACAATAAAAGACACCATATGGTGTCTTTTATGTAAGCTATTATATTATACATTGTATATAATTAGTGTCAAATTTTGATGGCTTTAATCAAATATATTATAAAGCGCGCGTTAAAATTTCACGAGCTACTTCTGGTGTTACATCGCCTTTTTCACCAAGTCGAGTCATACCATGGTCTTCTAATTGTTTCACAATTTTATCAACTGCTTCTTCGCCAAGACCATAGTCTTTCAAATGCGTAGATACGCCAAGGGACTCGAAGAATTCACGCGTTTTAGCGATAGCCTTATCTGCTTTTTCTTCTGTTGTACCTTCTGTAATATGCCATACACGTGTAGCATATTGTGCCAATTTTTCAAGCTTGTCTGCTTTTTTCACTTCTAACAATGCAGGCAATACGATAGCTAATGTAATTCCATGGTCAAGATGGTACGCCGCAGTTAACTCATGACCGATAAGATGTGTTGCCCAGTCTTGTGGCACACCTGCACCAATCAACCCGTTTAATGCCAAGGTAGAAGCCAACACGTGATTAGCACGAATATCGTAGTTTTCTGGATTTTCTACCGTTTCTTTGCCGATTTCAATCATAGTTTTTAAAATACCTTCACTGAAGCGGTCTTGAATACGGCCCTCTACAGGATATGTTAAATATTGCTCTGTGGTATGCACAAAGGTATCAATAACGCCATTCTTAACTTGTTTTTCAGGCAATGTGAAAGTCAATGTTGGATCAAGCATGGAAAACTTAGGGAATACTAAGCTACTGAATACAGGGAATTTTCCGTCACCATAAGTAATAACTGCACCATTGTTCATTTCAGAACCTGTGGCAGGTAGAGTCATCACTGTACCAAATGGTAATGGATTTGGCACCATTTCCACTGGAACCGCTGGTACACCAGCTTTCATAACTTCAATGACAGGACCATCATAAGTAGCGCCCATAACGATAAGTTTTGTAGCATCTACTACAGAACCGCCGCCTACAGCGAGAACGAAATCTACACCATGTTCTTTAATGAAAACTACCGCACGTTCACACGTTTCAAGAGATGGGTTTGGCTCAATACCGCCAAATTGTTCTACCTTGCGGTTGCCAAGGACTTTCACAATACGATCAATAAGGCCACTACGCACTGCAGAGCCTCCACCATAGGTAATAAGCACCTTTGCATCCTTTGGTACCAATGTATCTAATTCATCTAAACGGTCTTTACCGAATACGATATGGGTTGGATTATAAAAATCAAAGTTAAACATGGTAGCCTCCTATATAGACCTAGATCCACAGTTAAATTAATTGTAATACTTATATTAAATTGTAATTGTAATTGTAATTGTAATACTAAATTATAATGTATATATTAAACTGTAACATTTAAATTAAGTTGTATAAAACTTATTGATTATATTATACCATTTTTCGATATTTTTAGATATGCTAAAAACTATTATTATAATTACATATTTATATTTAGCAAGCTATAAGTATCGGTATCATAATTTATGTGTTAATTACATAATTTATGTGTTAATTACATAATTTACGTGCTAATTACATGCTAAGATATATAACTTTAATCTATAGCTAACTCATATGTATTTCTCTATATACAAAATCCAACTCACATGATAGGATATTTACATTACATATGTTGTAGAAAGGGATGTTATTATGAAATTAAAAAAATTTATTGCCCCTCTCCTCGTTGGTGTACTTGCATTCGCCATCGCTGGTTGCGGCAACAATACTAATCAAGCAGGCCAAACGCCTAAAGAAGTAAAAATCGGTGCTACTGCAGGACCTCATGCTCAAGTAGCTGAAGCAGTTGCCAAAGAGGCTAAAAAACAAGGTATCGACCTTAAAGTAGTAGAGTTCTCCGATTATGTAACACCAGATAAAGCTCTCGCTGATGGTGACATTCAATTAAATGCGTATCAACACGTACCATTCATGGAAAACTTTAACAAACAAAACGGTTCCAAATTAGTAGCTATTGGCAAAACTATTTTGATGCCAATGGGTTTATACAGTAACTCTGTACGCAGTGCGGCTGACGTTCCAGAAGGCTCCATCGTAGCGATTCCTAATGACCCAACTAATGGTGGTCGTGGTCTTGCACTACTTGCTAAAGCAGGTCTTATTACTTTGAAAGATGGCGTTGGCTTCAAAGCAACTGTAGCAGATATTACATCTAACCCTAAAAATCTTCAAATCCAAGAGTTAGAAGCAGCTCAATTGCCTCGTAGCCTAGATGACGTTGTAGTAGCAGCGATTCCTATGAACTACGTTCAAAGCGCTGGTCTTAACGTAGAGAAACAAGGTTTCTTCTTAGAACCTAAAGATGAGCCTTTAGCGGTTATGATCCTTGCTGTTCGTGAACAAGACAAAGACAACGAAACATACAAAAAAATTGCAGACATCTACAAATCTGATGCCATCAAACAATTCATCAATGATACTTTCAAAGGTACCATTACATCTGCAAACTAAATAAACAAGAACCGATCTCTATCAAACTAGAGGTCGGTTCTTTTATTTATAATGCCAAAAAGCGATACCCTAATCAATTTAGAGTATCGCTTTTATTTTATTCTTCCGTATCGAAGGTAACATCTAGTGGTTGACGTTCCACGATATTGCGATAACGAACGCGTGGATAGCCCATCAAGATGGCACCAGCGATAATCTTATCCTCTGGTACACCTAAAAGCTCCAACAATGGTTCGTATTCTGCTTCGCCTGCATGTTCAAAGAAGCCTGCCCAACAAGTACCAAGACCTAAAGTTGGTGCATAAAGCTCTGCATAAGACAAGCAAGAGTGCCCGCTATCATGAGTGCGATGAATATCTTTTTTAGAACCGATTGCAACTACGAGAGCTGGCGCATCGCGCAAGATGTATTCCTTGCCTTTATCTACTTCCGCTTGAGCAGCACGAGCATACAGACGCATGATAGGTGCTGTTTTTGCAGCTAAGTGCATCCACTCAAGAACGAGATCAGCAATGCGACGCAATTTTTGTTTGTCACGTACTACGATATACGAAATACCTTGTGTATTAGTTGCTGTTGGCGCCATTCTTGCAACGTTTAACACTTTGCGAATGAGCTCAGCAGGAACTGGTTTATTTTGATAGTTACGAATAGAGCGACGACTGCGTAAAAACAACTCAGCTTGCTCTGGCGTTAACTTAGGCTCCTGTGTAATATCGATTTGCTCCTTACGCGGTGTCAAGTCGCTGTCGAGAGCAAGTGTGGGACATACGGAAATACAATGCCCACAAGAGATACAACCTCCCTTGCCAGTTATAGGCCCATCATCGGACATCACCAGCAATCCTGTCGGACAGTCAGCTACGCAAAGGCCGCATCGTGTACAGACTTCTGTATTGACGGTAAATAACATCTGATAAATCCTCCAAAAACTACTATAAAGGTTATTATAACACACAAAATCATATGATATCTAGTTTTAACCAATTAGTCTAATTGTAATGGAGCTAATCCCTGTTTCTACATTTGCCTTTTGGATGGGGCCCCGTTTCGTTAGTACAACTTGGTAAAAAAAGTAAGTATACACTTGCTTGCTCCGTTCTTCGCAATGTCGCTGCACAAGTGTATACTTACTTTTTTATCACGTTACTTATAAAGGTGTCCCATCCCAAAGGCCAGTATAATCTATCTATAAAACTAGCCTAGCTCCATTACAATTAATCACTAAAATAAAACTCGGAAAACACCATGGTTTTACACATCATAATAAACTTTATAGTAGTGGCGCCACGCCCTCCATTTGGGAGAAACTAGCCTGCGGCTAGTCCGCAGGTTAGTTTTAAGGCTAATTTAGTCAAAACTACTTAGCGTTCTTTCCCGCGCCCCACAAAAGCATATTAAGTAAATGTCAGATGTAGCTTGTGATGGGACTAGTTAATAGCAGGCGCTCAAATAATAAAAAGAGTTCCCTATGCAGCGACTTTGCGAAGAACGGAGCAAGGAGATACCTAGTTTTCTAAAAGCTTCCCCCGCCCCACCAAAAGCAGATTGAGTAAATATCAGATGTAGCTTGTGATGGGGGAATCAGCAATATATGGTGGGCTATTAGTCGCTTGCTATGGGACTGGTTAACAGCAGGTGTTATAAAAATAAAACTAGGTATTTCTGCAGCGACTTTACGAAGGACGGAGCAAGGAGATACCTAGTTTTATTTTTAATTGAGTTGTCGTGATGAAACGGGGCCCCATAGCAAACGACTTAACTACAGCTTATATGGTGGGGCCCCATCACAAGCGGAGAAAGCATTTACTCAAATGCTTTTATAAGTTCCATGTATTCCCCTTTGTGTGTCAGTCTCCAGGTCCCAAAGTCAGGTTCTGGGGCTTCGTTTAGTTTATTGGCTAGTGCTTCCATAAATTCAGGGATTTTTGTAGCCACGATATGCCCTGCCATTTTGCCAAAGTTTTCAGATCCCATGTGTTCGGATCCGCCATCAACTAGCATAAAGGATGTAGTAGGCTTTTTATCTACTAGTTTAACAGAGCCGTGGAATCCAATTTCACCAATTTGGTGTGTACCACAAGAGTGCGGACATCCAGAGATGTGTAAACGAGGGAGTTTTCTGGTATCTACACCCTTCGCTTCAAGGTGTGTAAAGATTGCTTTTAATAGACCATTGGAGTCTTGAATCCCGATTTGGCATACCGTAGAACCTACACAGGATACGGAACGACGGAATTCATTGATAGCACTATCATCTGTCAAGTCTGCGATCTTACGTGCTTCATCAGCGGTGAGATTGATGAAATACAGTGATTGATCAGGTGCAATACGAGCTTCAACTTGGTCTAATGTCACTGCATAATCAAGAGCAGATAAGAGATGTTCAACGTTTGCATCACCACCGACTGGATGGTATTCCACATAGTAAAGGCCTTCTTGTTTTTGACGATAAATACGATGGTTCACCACAGAGTCGTCGCGTTTACCCGTTTTTGTAATTTCATAGGCGTAATCAGCAGGATTTATCCTTAGCTGTTCTACCTCTTTTACCATAGCCAAGGTTTCTTCATAGGTTTTGATGAAAGCTTCGGCTCCACCCATTTCAGCCGGCATGTAACGTGTACGAGCTTTACCACGGTTCTTGAAATTACCGTGATTAGCAAATACCATAAGCATAGCTTTCACATAATACAATACATCCTCAGGTTGCACATCGTGAGCCACAGGAATACCCATGCGAGGGTTTGGTCCTAGTCCACCGCAAGCATAGACATCAAAGGTATTATGTTTAGTTAAATTAAACCCAAGATCTTTAAACGTAGTGTGCGGCGTACTGTCAAAACCATTGTCGATAGCCATTTTAAATTTACGTGGAAGCTTGATATAAAATATTTGCTCCATAAGGAACTCGCTAATAGCCGCCGCATAAGGTGTAATATCTAGGGTTTCTCGAGGATCAATGCCCCTTAGAATACTGGCCACCACATTAGGGTTATCACCACCAGCACCACGATTATAAATACCATGTTCATGACACTCTTTAAAAAGATTTAGTATTGTATCACCATCAAGACCATGCATTTGTAAACATTGACCAGTCGTAAAGTGCACATGCTGTAAATTGTATTTACGAATTGATTCCGCCAAAAACTGCATATGCTCACGCGTCATGCGGCCTCCATTAAAACGCCAACGGCTCATACTAGAGTTAGCACCCCGTTCCGCGTAGCTACCAAACGCACCAGATTCACCTTTATAATCTGCGATAGACATTTCTTTTTTATAAAACTTATGCGTCATATCTTCAAACTTTGGATAATCTGCAATTAATCGATCTTTCAACTCTTGTGTAATCATATTATTACCCTCTTGGCTTATATCTATTAAGCATAATTCATAACTTTGTAATGGTTAGTATACCATACACGAATAGGTATGTTTATAGCTAAGCTCACAAATTTAAATGCCAAATACTAATACTATAATTTACAATCTGTAATAATTATTACTTTTAAAATCATTATCTCTAGAACATTAAAGACAAAAAAGAACAGCCCGAAAGCTGTTCTCTTATGTTAAGTTCTGAAATTATAGTAACGGTACTAGATTAACTAGTTCAGGTCATATCCTACACTTGAGGATTATACGCGACCTTCGTTAGGGTTATTATAAGCCTCTTTATCGATAGTACCCATGATTTTATCTACTACGAGAGCATTTGTTAAGGAACCGGATACGTTCAAGCATGTACGGCCCATGTCGATCAATGGATCGATAGCAAGGATCGGACTGATAGATGTGAAGTACGCACCAAGGCCTGTACCACTAAGAGATACGGATGCAGCCATTGTAGCAGTACCAGGAACGCCTGCGATACCAACGGAACCGATTGCGATAACGATAACACTCATGATGTACATAGTCATATCGAATGGAATATTCGCTACGTTAGAAATGTACACTACAACAAGTGCTGGGAATACGCCGGCACAACCTTGCATGCCTGCAGTAGTACCGAAGGATGCTACTGTATTAGCAGTTGTTGCATTTACGCCAAGACGTTTTGTCAATGTTTCAACAGTTAACGGCAATACGCCCATAGAGGAACGGGATGTGAAAGCCAACAATAATGGAGCTTTCGCTTTCTTGAAGTATGTAATCGGGTTGTAACCAAAGCTAGCAATCAAGATAGCTTGAACAACGAACATAATCAAGATACCAACGTAAAGTAATACTACGAATAAGCCCATATCAAGGATAGCTTGTAGGCCACGAGTTGCCAATGTAGAAGCTAACAATGCAACTACACCGTATGGCATAAGGCCAATGATGAAGTCTGCTACCCAAGAGATCAATTGGTGAAGCTCATCAAACAGTTTAGTAAAAATCTCCATGGAGTTTGTGCCAGTTTGTTTTAATAGACGAGCTACGCTACCTAAGATAATAGCGAACACCACGATACCGATAACATTTGTTTCAGCAGCCGCTTGAATTGGGTTGCTTGGAATCAAAGCACGGAATGTATCAACCATCGGTTTAATTTCACGAATCTTTTTACCGGATTCGACGATATCAAAGCCTTGACCCAAACCAAAGGCGTTACCTAAGATAAGGCCAACCACAGCAGCAACTGCTACCATGCCAAGGTTTGTAGAAACCATTGCCACTACTAACTTCTTAAGATTAGCACCTGCTTCCATGTGCAAAATAACGTGTACAATGGAGATAAAAACGATAGGAATAACAAGCATGCGGATTAAGTCGATGAAGCCACCACCTACTAGGGAGAACCACTTCGTACTTTCCTTGATATAAACAACTTTAGATGGATCATCAGGGAAGCCTGCAATAACTTGAATTGCTACACCAAGTATAGCACCGACAATAGTACCAATAATAACGAGATTACCGAAGGATGTGCCCTTGCGTTGCAATACAAAAATACCAATTAACGCAAGTACAAACACTGCGATAATACCAATACTTAGTGGATTGCTTAACATGAGGTAATCTGTAAAGAATGGAATATTCATAATACACCTCTTTAATTCATATCACAATAATAGGTTATGAATTTAGTATAGCATATATCGAAAAAAATACAAGTACAATATTCGTGATTTTATAATAAAATATATTTTTATTTTGCAATATACAGACATATAAAAGGCGACCTTCCAAGGAAGATCGCCTTTATTGTATCTAGTTATTATATTATCTATTAACTAAGATATATGTAACGCGGATAGGACCATGAGCACCATCTACAGTTACGAGCTCGATATCAGCCGTACGAGACGGACCAGAAATCAAGCAGATATTTGTAGGGAATTTGGATGGATCGTTGTGGTAACGTTCAGCCAAGTTTTCCATTGTTTGTGTCATGCGTGGGTTGATTGTATCAGTATATAATACAGCAACATGAGTTTCTGGCAACAAGCTGATTGCACGACCAGACTCTTCACCAGATGCTTGTACTACAGTAGCTGTTTCAGCAATACCGCAGTATGGGAATGTAATACCGATATCTGCATTGGCAGTGTTGGAGATACATTCTTCACGACCTTTAGCTGGGTCCCATTGGAAGTATGTACGAACACCACCATTAGAAGCTGCGTCTTTTTCGAATAATTCTTTTAATTTATATTCTTCAACCTCAGAAGTGCTTGGGAAGATTACCTTACCATTACCACGTTCTTCGATAACAGCCATAATAGTTTCACCCAATTTATCAGGTGTAGTATCTACGAATTTTGTACCTACTCGTTCACATTGCTCTTTGAACATAGTGATAACTTGTTCACGAGATAATTCTTTGAACATATTTTCTTGAGGACCATGGCTATAATCAAAAGCCGGTACAAATGTAGGCACTTGATCACGGCCTAATGCACGAGATAAACGTGCAACAAATTGATTACGTTTAACTTCATCCATTATTTTTTCTCCTTTTTCTTGTTCTTTTCATGTTCAGCATATAAATCACGGAATTTCTTGAACTTCAATGTACCCATTTCTTTGGATTTAGTCCAGCCATTCATTACTGGAACAGCTTGAGTCCATGTAGGCATATTGCCTTCTTTGTTACTAATTAAGTTCATGCCGATAGCGCCAGCTTTTGTACCAAGATCGAACAATGTGGAGTTGCCGAACATCTTAGCAGCTGCAGTGAAGATAGCTTCTTCAGCTTTTGGACGAGTTTTTTCGATGTCAGCCATAATGTGACGGTGTTCCATCAACAACTCATGCAATGGAATAGCTACTGGACAGTTTTCTGTACATGCGCCGCACAATGTGGAAGCGTATGGAAGATCGCCTGCTACATCGTAACCTTTGAACAATGGAGTCAATACAGCACCCATTGGGCCTGGATATACGGAGCCATAACCGTGACCAGAAATGTGGCGGTATACAGGGCAGATATTCATACATGCACCACAACGGATACAACGAAGCATTTCTTGGAATGTACCACCCAAGATACCGGAACGACCGTTGTCGATGATAATGATATGAGTTTCTTCAGGGCCATCAGCTTCACCAGCGCGAGCAGGACCAGTCATCATGGAGAAGTAGTTGGAAATTTTAGCACCTACTGCAGAGCGGTTCAACATTTCCATCATAACGTCAAGAGCTTTGAAGTTAGGAACGATACGCTCAGTACCTAAGAAGATTAATTGAGTCTTAGGAATGGAACTTGCCATACGACCGTTACCTTCATTGGAAACGATAGTACAAGTACCGGACTCAGCTACCGCAAAGTTACAACCGTTAACGCCTACGTCAGCTTTCAAGAAGCGCTCACGTACATAACCACGTACGAAGTGAGTCATTTCTGTAGGGTTTTCAGTACCTGTGTAACCTAATTTTTCAGCGAAGATTTCGCGGATTTTGTTACGTTCAAAGTGAAGACCTGGTACTACGATGTGAGATGGAGGACTTACTGCAGTTTGCAAAATAAATTCAGCCAAGTCAGTTTCGTTTACTTCGATACCAGCTTCTTCTAATACTTCGTTCAAACCAATTTCTTCAGTTAAGATAGTTTTGGATTTTACGATCATTTTTGCTTCGCGTTGACGAAGGATATCTAAAGCGATTTGAGTCGCTTCTTTATCGTCGAATGCAAAGTGAACTTTAGAACCAGCTTTTTCAGCGTTTTCAGCAAATTGATTTACATAGTAATCCAAATGATTAAGTACGTGATCGCGAATTTCAGCTGCTTCAGCGCGGAAATCTAACCATTCAGGAACATCCGCAACTACTGTATTACGTTTATCATAAAACACGTCTTGTGCTTTTTTGATGGCTGCTACTTTGAAATCGTCAGCCAAACATTCTTGTATACGTGTTTTATAGGGGCGATTGTCATATATAAGTGCCATGTCGTCTCCTCCTTAACGGCAGTTTAAGATTTCAGCAATATGCATTACTTTGATACGGCGATCGATTACGCCTTCTTTATGAAGACGATCAAGCATACCAGCGATGTTCATCAAGCACGCTTGGTCAGAACCAGAAATAACGTTAGCACCTGTGCTAGCAATTTCCAATGCTTTTTCGCGTGTCATAACTTCACTAATTTCAGGGTTTTTAACGGAGAAAGTACCGCCGAAACCGCAGCAACGGTCTGCACGTGGTAATTCGATCAAGTTGATATCTTTAACGTTTTTAAGGAGTTTGAAAGGAGGCTCTTTAATGCCCATCAAACGAGTTACGTGGCAAGATGTGTGGTATGTAACGGAGTCGTTGAAACGAGCACCTACATCTTCTACACCTAATACGTCAGTAATGAATTGAGTGAACTCGTAAATTTTGCCGCTCAATCGTTCTGCACGTGCCAACCACTCAGGTTGATCTTTCAAGAAATGATGATATTCATCACGGATTGCAAATGCGCAAGAGCCGGACATGCTGACTACATATTCAGCGTTCTCGAAGCATTCGATTGTGTTCTTAATAGCGTCCATAGCCGCTTCATTGTAACCAGAGTTAGTGAACATTTGTCCACAACATACTTGTTTCTTAGGAACTACGAGCTCGCAACCTAATCTTTCAAGTACTTCTACACCAGCCATGCCCACATGTGGGTAGAACATGTCAATCAAACACTGTTGGAAAAGATGAATTTTCATATTATCGTCCTCGTCTTTTCTAGTACTTAACCTAATAAAAAATTTTGATATGTATGCGTTATGGCAAGAATTCTAATGAAATTTTTCAATAATTTTCTGCCCGAAACATTACTTATGCTTTCAAATAAATATTCAAAAGCTTTATCGATATAATTATAAATTAATCCTATAGAAAATGTCCAAAGGATTGCTATATTCGTATGTACCCTTTTAATTCTTATATCGTTATGACTTTTTGTAATAATAAACATTGTTTTTTATCACATCCATTATTTTATTTATCAATTTTTCTTGTAAAAGCTATATAAAACCTAGATTTTGCGAATGTTTATCATTTTGCATTTTCAAAGGTCAAAAAACCTTGTTTTTACCGTAATTCATCGTATTTTTACATAAATAGCAGTAGAATCTCAAATTCATGTAAATTTTATCCTTATATATTACATTTTCTTATAGTAGTGTATAAATTTAAAAAGTGTTATAATTTATTTTATATAAGTATAGTTTGAAAGGAGCCTTTTTCAATGAAACTAAATAAATTATCTTTGTCCTTGGCAATCACATTGGCCCTTGGTTCCACATTCGGCATGGCTCACGCTGAAACAACCGCGGCACATACAAAAGCAAAAACAACAACAGTAACAAATACACAAGCTAAAGCAACACCTGCGAAAGCTACAACTGCTAAAACAACTGCAAAAGCAGATACTAAAGCTACAGAAGCTAAACCAGCTACAGCTGAAAAAGCTACTGAAGCAAAAGCGGAAGCTAAACCAGCGGCAAAAACAACAGAAGCTAAAACAACAACTAAAGCTAAAGAAACATTGCCAGCAGGCGTGTACACAGACACTAAAGACAACTGGGCACGCGATGCGATCCAAGCGATGTCTCAAGCTGGTTACCTTTCCGGTTACTCTGACAATACTTTCAAACCTAGCGCTCAAATCACACGTGAACAAGCAGCTGCTATTTATGGTAAAGTGTTGCAACATAACTTAAACGAACAAGAATTAGCTGATATCGTAACTAAAGAATCCGCTACTTCCTACTCTGACGTAGAAGCAGATCGTTGGTCTAACTCCGCTATCAAATTGGTAAGCGCTGCAGGCGTTATGCAAGGCACATCTAAAACAGCTTTCACACCTAGCAAAACTATGAACCGTGAAGAGTTTGTTGCCTCTGCTGCTAGCTTAGCCAAAAAATTAAACATTACAACTCCTGTGAAAACAGAAAAAATAAGATTTAAAGATGAAGATAGCATTTCTTTAGATTATGTGGCAGATATTAACTACATGGCAGAACGTGGCATTGTAGCGTCTGGCACAACAGAAAACTTTAACCCTAAACAACCTGTAACAAGAGCACAAGCGGCTACAATTTTGAACCGCATGCTTAACGGTGCTGGCCTTGCTACACCAAAACACGCTGCACCTGAAGCTAAAGCTGAAACAGCTGTAAAAGAAGATGCTAAAAAAGTAGAAAAAGCAGTTGAAAAAGATGCATCTAAAGTAAGTAAAGATGCAAAAAAAGATGTAGCTAAACTAGATAAAGACGCTAAAAAAGATGCTGCAAAAGCTGATAAAGCGGTAAAAGAAGATGCTAAGAAAGCGGAAAAAGCTGCTAAAGCTGATGCTAAAAAAGTAGAAAAAGACGTAAAACACAATAAAAATGAAGCAGTAGCTCAAAAAACTGAACCTACGCGCACAGTTCGCCCTGTTCGTCGCAGTACTTTAAAAGCACTTGATCAAAAACAACAATCCTCCTTGGAAGATAAAGTATTCGTAGAGTTAAATAAAACTTACAAAACACCAGAAGCTTTCCAAGATTATGGTGTAATGTACTGGCGTGACAACCAATTACACGTAGCGTTGAAATCAGATAGCGATATTTCCACAGTAAAAGCTAACCTTGCTTCTCGTGGCGATTCCACTGTTAATAACTACGTTGTAGTTGAACCATCCCAATACAGCCAAACTGAATACGATGCAATCGATGCGAACTTCCGCAACTACTACAGCAAAAACGAAAAAGCTGGCACAATCTTAGCTACATTCCCTGATGTAGAAAACAACCAACTTTACGCTGTAGTATCCACTGCATCTAAAGACACTCAACAAGGAATCTCTAAATTATTCGGTTCCAAAGTAAAAATGACAGTAAAACGCTAATCGGCGTTACACTTAACCAGCCAAGGCAGCGTATACTCGATAGTATTACGCTGCTTTGTTGTATATCACTATACATGCCCCTATTGACTATATTACGACGAATATAGATTTTTATGCTGGTGAAAGTTTATATTCTACGGCTATCGAGCGTTAGCCTTTACCAAGATTAGGAAGGATTTTTATGTACAAGAATACCTCTTACACATTACGTGCCCTTGTTTTAGGCACATTATTAGCTGCCACAGGCCTTGGTTTTGCCTCTGCCAATACAACAACTACGACTAATGCTCCTACAACTACAATTGAATCTACTAAAGCTGAATCTACTTTACAAGCCCCTACAGTTGGCTCCGCTAAAGCAGCTCCATCTAATGTGAACGTTGCTAAAGCAGAAGCCTCTACAAAGGCAACACCTGTAGTTGTAAACAAATCTATTGGTACTCCGCAAGATATCCAAAAGATTCGCGCCCACATCTTCACAGATGTACCTAGCGATTTTTGGGCTGCAAACTCCATTAGTACTGTAACCAAAGCAAATCTAATGAAAGGTTACTCTGACGGCACATTCCGACCTAATCAACCTATGACACGTGAAGAAGTAGCAGCACTCTTCAACAACATTACTGATGATGGGACTGCAGCATTCTTATCTAGCAAATTTAAAGATATTACATCTGACCGTTGGTCTGCTCTTGCCATCGAGTCCGTAGCTCGCAAAAATATCATTAGCGGCTATGGCGACGAAACATATAAACCTGAAAAATATATGTCTCGTCAAGAATTTGCTGTAGTAGCAGATAACTACCTTCACTACTTAGGGTATACTACAGAGGATCCAACAGCCCTCGATAATATTGCTTACGGAGACCAAAAATTCGTAGCCCCTTGGGCTCAAGATGCAGTTCGTGAACTTGCATCCCTTGGCTTCACACTCTACACGCCAGGCACATTATTCAATCCTGAAAAATACATAACACGTGCAGAGGCTGCTGAGATTGCGTATCGCATGACACAAACGGAACAATCCCTTGCATTCCACAACACCTTGTTCAAACAACAAGTGGAAAATAAAACAGCTAAGATCATCAGCAAAGCTTTAAACTATGACAACGACTTCACAAAATTCCGTCAAGATGGGGCCCTCTTCTGGGAAGCAGGTCAATTACATGCATCCTTAACAGATCAAAAGAAAGCTGACCTCGTTACTAACGCTATCGCACAAGCTCATGATCCACAATTAGATAGAGCTGTAGTTGTATCAAAAGGTAAATTGACACAAGAACAACTAGAGGATTATCAATCCGATGCGATTTCCCTGTACCAAGAGAAGGAACCGCAAGGAAAAATTCTTTCCATCACACCAAATACTGATACAAGTGCCCTTCTTATTACAGTTGATTCCATTCAAAAACCAACGCTAAAAGCATTCAAAAAGAAATTTGGTGAGAAAGTGTTCCTACAACTACCACCAGAGCCACTTACAAACACAAATGGAGCAATTCAATTCCCATTGCCTCCACGGGTAAATTATTACAACGACAAACAGTAAATAAGGGAAACCTAAAAAGAACCGCCCCATTGGGAGCGGTTCTTTTCACAATTAAACAGCTGTTACTATACACACAATCGAATTCACACGGTTCGATTATTATTTTGTTACATCATTTTGGCGGTCACGTAAGTTACCAACTGGTATGTATACAGTGCCTGCACTGTGGATTGTATCCACATCTTGTTGCAAGATCATTACAACGGAATAATCATCAGCTGTGTAGAACTCAGTCGGCATTTTGTCGATATTTACATCGCCGCCTAGTTTCTCTTTCACTTCTTGATTATTATTAATAGCATTCACTAACTCTTTTTTGTTAAGACCACCGAGGTCATACAAGGATAATTGACGACCTGTTGTAGTATTAAACGTGAAGCCTTTTACATAGTTCACACCATTTGCATCGCGATCACGCATTGTGTATGTGTGAATCAATACGCTGAGAATGCCATTTTTATCTGTTTTAACATCGTAGTACATCACTACATTTGTTTTATCAGCTTCTTTAGCATTTAATTTCTCTACGTCATTTTGTACTTTAGCAACATATTTTTTAATAGTTGTATTGATTGCTTTTTCTACAGTTGGGCTAACGGATTTAACCTCTGGGAATACTAAGTCTAAATGATCTGTAGTGGATTCCACAGGAGATACTGCTACCTCTTTGCGGTCCATATAACGGTCCGCATTAGGTGATACCACCTCAACTGCATTGCGGTCAACTTTAGATACTACAGAGCGCAACACACGATTTTGCTCTGGAGTCGCAGTGCTAGAGATACGGTGTGTTAAATCATTACGGCTTACTTTATTCGTATCAGCTTGAGCCGCTTGCACTGTTGCAGTATCTTTAGTTACAGGAATTGCTTCGCTTGCTGCGAAGGATACTACTGGCAATGCAGCAGCCATCATGATGAGTACAGACTGTTTTAATTTCATTGTTTAACCTCTTATTGTTCTTGTTCAGCTTTCATAGCTAAAGCTTCTTCTTTATTGAATTTGTGTGTTACAACACGACGAACAAGGTAGAGACCAGAGAATGCAAATGCAAGCAATCCTAACCATTGTGCTGTGCTTTCAAAATCAGGACCTACTAATTCAAGTGGAGATTCACCGCCACCAGTTGTAACAGACAATACAATAATAACAGCTATGATTACACCAATCAAGCTTTCACCAACAATCAAACCAGAAGCGAAGAGAACGCCACGGCGGTTAGATTGTTCAACATCGTACTCAGCGAGTTCGCCAGCACGCATTTTAGCACGAGCTACTAGGTAACGGCCTACAAAGTAGCTAATGAAGGAACCTACGATGAGAGGCACTTCCAATGTTGGTGGTAAGTAGATACCCATACCAACTGCCAATGGAGGCAATGTTAAGGAAGCTGTTGTGCCTTTAAGAATTAAGTTAACGATGATTGCTACTACGCCAACACCAACGCCGATCAAGATATAATCCCATTCCATGCTGGAGTTGAAGATACCTTGAGCGATTGTAGTCATCAAAGTTGCTTGAGGTGCGGATAATGCAGCATTAGGATCCATTTCAGCACGTGGTAACGCACCTGTGAAGCCGTATGCTTGGTAAAGCAAGTTAAGAACTGGAGCAATTGCAACTGCACCGGCTACGGAACCAAGTAACAACGCAATTTGTTGACGCCAAGGTGTTGCACCAACGAGTTGACCAGTTTTCAAGTCTTGCAAGTTATCGTTAGAAATAGATGCAATTGCGATAACTACGGATGTCATGAAGATAGCCATAGCTGTAGCGAATTGAACACCTGCTTGTGTAGCGAACAAGTTATTTTCAGAAGCGATGAAGTACACCACTAAGGAAGAAATAATAGTCGCCAAGATACCAATACCGGAAATTGGAGATGCAGATGTACCGATAAGACCTGCCATGTAACCACAAGCTGCAGCTACGAAGAAGCCGATTAATAAAGCTACTAAGATGCCTACTACAACAAGAGTCCACATTAAGCCAGCACTAATAGGTACTGCAGAAACGAATTCCCAGAATGTGAATACTAAACCAATAAGAATAACTGCGAATACGCCTAAAACAGATTTTGTGCTCATATCTGTATCCATGCGATGCAATTCGCGGTCACTAGAACTGCTGTTCATGGATTGTACAGAAATTTTCATACCTTCGATGATAGGTTTGATCAAAGTAATCAAAGTCCAAATCGCTGCGATACCGATAGCACCAGCACCGATGAAACGAACTTTAGATTTCCAGATGCCCATTGCGAACTTAGCAGTAGCGCCACCATCTGGAGCAAACACGTTAGTGAAGTAAGGTACGAAGCCAGCCCACGCGATGAGTACACCAACGAGGATAGCGATACCAGAAGCGATACCGATAAGGTAACCAGCACCTAACAATGCTGTAGAGAAGCCCAATGGAATTTGAGTAATACCTTTGCTACCTACAGGAAGCCAGAAGCTCATGCTGTCGCCAAGTACTTTAAAACCATTTGCACAAAGACTGATAAGACCAGCTACAAAACCACCGGATACGATATCGCCCATACCGGAGCTAGATTGCGGGCCTGCGCCAGCATTGTGAGAGCCAACTTTCAAGATTTCTGCTGCTGCACGGCCTTCTGGATATGGTAGATCACTATTTACTACCATGGCACGACGCAATGGAATAGTGAATAACACACCTAGAGAACCACCGCATGCGCAGAGCAAGAATGTTTGCCAGAATGGGAAGCCGTTCCAATACCCAAGCATGAGTAGACCTGGCAAGATAAAGATAATTGCGGACAAAGTACCGGCTGCAGAAGCCTGTGTTTGTACCATGTTGTTTTCAAGAACGTTAGAATCCTTGAAGAAACGTAAAATTGCCATTGAAATAATGGCTGCCGGAATGGATGACGAGAATGTCAAACCAACCTTCAAACCGAGATATACGTTAGATGCTGTAAAAATAACAGTAATTAATGCACCAAGTAGCATCCCACGTACCGTCAGTTCCGGCAGATGAAGGTCATGGCTCATAAAGTCATGTTTCATAAGTACTTACCTCCTCTGTGAAACTAGAGCTTAAAACAATATAATAAGCTACTTCCATTTTAACGTGTTAAAGCGATGATTTCAATATATATGCGATATTTATAATGTATACATGTAAATAGATATAAATTATGCCCCTTATATGCATAAATCGCATATATAACTCCTTTCTATATGAAAATAGAAATCATTCTCTTTTATTCTGTACAAATATACAGGATTTTATATAATTAAATTACCGACAGTAAGGTCGGCATGACTTTTAAGGAGGTTGTAATTATGGAAACAAGAATTGAATACGATTCAATGGGACCAGTCGAAGTCGACGCTAGACGAATTTACGGACCTCAAACGCAACGCTCGTTCAATAACTTTAAGATCGGTGATCACCGCATCCCTATTGAACAAATCAAAGCGCTTGCGCTTGTAAAAAAAGCATGTGCTTTAACAAATGCTAAGTGTGGCGCAGTAACAGAGGAAAAAGCAAAGCTCATCGCTCAAGTAGTAGATGAGATCGTAGACGGAAAATGGGATGATGAGTTCCCATTAACTGTATTCCAAACAGGTTCTGGCACACAGACTAATATGAATGTGAACGAGGTAATCGCTCACCGGGCTAAACAGTTAGATGAAAGCAACCCTCTCCATCCTAACGACGATGTAAACCGCGGCCAAAGTACAAATGATACATTCCCTACGGCAATGCATATCTGCGGATACTTTGAAATTACAAAACGCGTCATCCCTGCTTTGGACGGCCTTATCGCATCCTTCGAAAAATTGCAAGAAAAGGGGAAAGGCTTACAAAAAGTTGGTCGTACTCACCTACAAGATGCGACTTTCATCATGGTGGACCAAGAAATCAGTGCCTTTGTGGACGGCTTAAAAACTGCCAAAACGATGCTCGTTCAAAACGCTGACTACCTGCTCGACGTAGCCCTTGGCGGCACTGCGGTTGGTACAGGTGTAAACACACCTAAAGGCTATCTAGACGTTATGGAAACTGTATTGCCAGAGGTAACAGGTGCTCAATTCCGCGTGAAAAATAATAAATTCCAAGGACTCGCTCTTAAAGATGCGTTCATGATGGCTCACGGTGCACTTAACACATTGGCGACTACCCTATTCAAAATCGCTAACGACGTCCGTTTCTTAGGCTCTGGCCCTCGTTGCGGTTACGGCGAATGGCATCTACCTGAAAACGAACCGGGCTCCTCCATCATGCCAGGCAAGGTAAATCCTACACAATGCGAAGCCTTGACCATGGTATGTGCCCAAGTATTCGGTCATAATACGACTATGACCATCTGTGCAGGCAGCGGTGCGTTCCAATTGAACGTGTACATGCCTATCATGATCTATGACTTTGTTGAAAGCTGTCGCCTCCTTGCAGATGCGATGAATTCTTTCACAACACACTGTATAGACGGCGTAGAATTTGTACCAGAAAAACTCAACTTCTTTGTAGAACAATCCCTCATGATCGCTACATCCCTAACACCATACATCGGCTATGATAAGAGTGCTAAGGTAGTAAAAGAAGCGTACAAACGCGGTTGCTCTATTAAAGAAATTATCTTGGAAGAAAAACTCATGACCGAAGACGAATTTGCCGAAGCAGTTCGCATGAAATAAAATCTCTCTCATCTCTATGACATATATGTAACATCCTCTCATACCTCAAATGAACGTGTAAAAAGGACTGTAAGTAAAATGCTAATATAAAGCATTTGCTTACAGTCCCTTTTTTAGTTAAAACGCAAAGTTATAAAAATATTTAAAAGATTCTAATTTTAATATCTATACTTCTTTTGAATAGATTACATTAAAAGTTTTTACAGCAATTTTTACATTAAAAGTAAGCCACAATCTCTTGCCTCTATAATATCTTTCAAACTTCTACCATTTATTAATGGATTTTCTAATAAAGGTAAAAAATCATTACATTCAGCCAAAAGCTCTTTATCTTTCCAAAGTTGCCATGATTCCCCATAAGTAACAATCCCATACGTAAAATCATCATAATATATTTCTAATTCCCTATTATACGTCAAGCCTTCAACAACTTCATCATATAAAGAAATATCCAAGTTACTCATTTATATTACTCTTTCCTAAATTTTCTAGCCAAACTAAATCACTAAATTTACTAAATTCATATAACAAACCCTACTAGGATAATATCCTAGCAGGGTTTTATTAGTTATAAAGGATAATAAAAGATTGAATTACTTGCCTGATCATATACTGCTGAAGTTTTATTATATAACAAGTATAGTACATATATATTAACGAATGGTACAAATAAGAAAATAAGCCAGAAAATGCTACTATTAGTATCCATCAAACGTCTACATATCATTGTAATTACAGTATATATAAGATAAATGTATAACGCATATCTTAAAATGGAAGTTTCAATCGTATAAGTTACAACAAAATTATACATAATAAATGCTAAGAACACATTAAACATATGCCACTGACGGACAGTACTACGTCCATAAAACCATAAACTATCTATCAAAATACTTTTATAGATATCAACCCAAAACGGATAGTTATCTTGACTACTGTAATGCAGCTTTAAAGTCTTGATTTGCCCATCGGTTAAATCATTTCTATTTCCCCACCACACATCAATAACTTTATTATCAAAAATAATCCCATTAGTTTCAATAACATTAGGGTTAGACCATAATTTATCAATTCCAAATGCAAAAAGCAGAAGAGTCACAAACAAAAAAGGAAAGAACAGCTCAGGGGTATCTACGCTCCACAGCACTTTATTCCCCATTATATAATCAGTAGTGCTGCTAAACCTAAAATTAGAACTAGAAATAGTAATACTTTTACCCAAAAGTAAAACCATTACTAAGGAAATCATTATAAAGACATTAATCCAATTAAGAGAATCCTTTTTATAATAATTCAACCGCATATAATTTGTAATACAGACAAACAAAATATACAGAGTATGCCCTACATAAAATAACATATTGAAGCATTCTTGATGATATGTTTTATCAAAAAGAATAGAAAACATAAATATATTTGCTTCTATACCTAATAAAACTAAAATATTTATTGAAAGATAAGTTTGTATATTCATCGTAAGTATTTTAAATTTCTTTACGTATTGAATTAGCTCTTTTACTTCAACCTTAAATTTAATGAAATCTGCTTGTATAAAAGTATTCATTTCTTCTCATCCAATCAGAAAAAGCAGCCCAATTATCAACCCGTGTAGGAAAATTAAAATATAATCCGAAATAAAACCAGAACTTATCTTCTGTTGTTATATCTTTACAATCAAGCTCTAAGACAGAATCATAGTTATTACGTAGATTATCCATTTCTATAAATCCATCATAAGAGCAGTATGTTAATTTATTTATATGTTTCACTAGTTTATAAACCTCTTACCGCTTTTGAACTAATATAATTAATATTTAAGCGATGTAAAATGTATCAATATATTAACAAATCAAGATTAAATGTCAAAACTATCAGTACCCACATAAGCAACAAATAAATAGCTTGTCTAAAATATTGTTTCCTCACCTCAATGTATTCACTGCGTTTCATCATTCCAACAGTATATGATCTGTATTCTAATAAATGGTTATGTATATTAAAAGCTAATAAAGCATCTAATAATATAACCCCTGACAAAACTCTTTCTATAATCGTAAACGTAGAATAAGTATTATCTAAAACAAAGACTAGTAAAACAAAACCTAACGAGATCCATATATTAAAAAGACTCAACAAATTATACCAAGTATAATCACGCCCGAATTCAATAGACACAAGACCGCATTTTCTTAATATTACTATTAATGCCTTTATAATAGTATATGTAAAAAATATTAATATTATTAAAGTCAGTATAGGTACTTTAAGAATTATATTCTCAATATCCGTTAATAAAAACATTTGTTATACAGACACCTCTCTATTAAGTTTTATATCAGCTTATTAACTTTCAACACAATTAGAGCAGCCATTAGGTAAGAAAAAACAATAAGAACTACATACATTTGTTTTTTTCTAGCCCATTCATAATAGCTACTACGAGGTGGCTGTTTTAATAATACTGCTGCCACAAAAATATGCAGCAAGAACCAAGCCATAACAATTGGTATCGCTATGTAATCTAAGAAATAAAACATGCTAAACAGCATGAAGGGGTATGTAATAATTGCCGCCCAGGAGATAACTTTCATAAAACCATAATTAGAATTAACGATTAAAGATACTAATAATGGTGAAAGCTTTTTTCTTAAGAGTATTTTATATATAATCCAATAGAGCGCTATTACCGAGTAGAAGATAACTACGAAAACTAAGGGTAAATGAATATGCACAAAACTACCCCCTTCTACGTCTTAAGTAGTTATAAATATAGTTCCATACCACATAGCTCAAAAGGATTACAATATACGTAGTAACAAAAAAATAGAAATCGACTTCATCCTCAATCATTTCAGGATTTGTAACAACAGTAAAGGGGATAATTATAAGAAAGAAAAGTACAACGCCCCTCACAAAATAATTATAGATTTTTAAAAACATATGCCTACTCCCACAATAAAAACTATATTTTCACAACACAATCAAAAGTTCAACTCTAATATATCACAAATTTTATATAAGTTCATATTATAAAAAGAGGTATTGTATTTTCATATACAACACCTCTTTTTATTTGTACCTTATGGTTTTCTAATATTTTATAAGGTTTATAGTCATTAGCAAAATCAAAGATATGATGAAAACCATATCTTTCGTATTTAATAGTTCATAGGTCTCGTTAAATGTATCATTCTTGAATGCTTGTATTATCAGTTCTTCTTGTTTACTGAGTTCCAAGTATATATCTAAATGGCATCCAATTGCCACTAGTATTGCTATTTTGAGATATCCCTTATATATATCCGCTGTCATAGCGTAGATCAGAGAGATATCAAATAGAACAAGTAGAATGATACATATAAGAAATTTATGGATAAAGGATTTACTATACATGATTGTATCCCTATAGTGAGATTGCCGTTTACACTAAGCTACTCCATCAAAGAATGTAATGACTGTAATTTCTCGTGGGCAGTTGATACGGATTGGGAACCAGTGGCCTGTACCGTTATTGACGTAGCACACGCTTTGTTCTTCTACGTAGCGCCCTTTTGTATATGGAGTGCCCGTTGGCACTACAGGAACACCCATAAATACAATTTGACCACCATGGGTATGACCAGAAAGGGTCAACGGAATCTTGTGTTCAATGGCTTCTTCAAAGAATTCAGGGTGATGAGCCAATAGTATAACAAAGGCATAGTCTGGAATACCAGATAAGGCTTTAGAGATCATCGCTTCTCGGCTATCTTTTTGACGGCTATTATCGTATGTAACGCCTGCAATATATACAGGTTGTTTGCCCCCCATAATTTGAATATTACTATTCAAGAGGATATTCATCGGTGTATTTCGCTTGAAAGAATCAATCACTTTAGTTACATCGTGATGGTACTCGTGATTACCTAAGATGAAATCTACACCGTCAGGAATTTGTTTTGCAAAGGTTGTTAGTCTTTCACAGACCTCAGGCAACCATGCCAATTTATCGATGAGATCCCCTGTGATAACGACGCGATTAGGTTTTTGTAAAAGCGCCAATTTTAGGATTTCATCAAAGTCGTCTAAGTCGATGCTAGCCCCTATGTGAACGTCACTAAGTTGCACGATTTTATAGTCTTTTAGCCCAGGAGGCAAGTTCGTATAACCAAATTTTTCATTCGTAACCACTATCTCTTGTTGACCGGCAAAGGCAGCGTAGCTAGAACCACCAATAGTTGCCAAGGGAACTACGGTTGCAGCAGTTCTAAAGAAGGCACGGCGGCCAGTTCTGTTTTCCTCTGGCGTTTTGCTCCAAATCTTATTAACCGCCCAGTATAACAAGCTGAAGACGATAAAGACAGGAATAGCCAAGAATAAGCCAAAGAGGAAACCGTAGCTTTCAGTACGGAACATATTCATCAGCGGATAGTATAACGTGCCGTATAGATCTACTTGGTGTAACAAGTAGTATCGGATGGATGCAAACCACGCGCTGATTAAGATGATATAGCCTACCCAAGCAGGCCATTTCTTTTTAGGCTTCCACAAGTTGAGGAATAGAGCCCAAAAGCCCACCAAACCTAATACTAGGATGGTGCCAAAAATTATATTAAATAGCATTCTCATTCATTGCTCCTACAAATTATTTTGCCATCTCCGTCAATTTACCATGAGGACCTGCCCAAGCATAGTCGGCGAACTCGTCGCGCTTGATAAGCATCCAGTCCTTTGGCAATTGCTTTTGGATAGCTCCGATTGTTATATTTTTAGCACTCCCTGCGTACGTCAAATCGCCGCGGAATGCTTTCATAAACCATTTTCTATGAGAGAAAATATGTGTTATTTCTTTTACCAATACAGGTTGTAAAAATAGTTCAAAACCTAGGTCCTTAACTAATTCTTCAAGGCCTCGTTCACCTTCGTCAAAGGTAGATACCATTTCCACCGAAGGGAATTCCCACATGGACCGTAACAACCCACGATTCGGGCGTTTATGCAATAGATAGTAGTCTTCGTATTGCAAGATACCTACAAATAGGGGCACCTCTACAACCTTCGTTTTCTTGATGCGCACAGGTAATTTGTCCGTATCCTTATGTTGGTATGCTTCGCACATGTTTACAATAGGACATTCCCCACAGCGCGGAGTTTTTGGAATGCACACAGCAGAGCCAAAATCCATCAAGGCTTGGTTAAAATCACCCGGCCGATCGTGAGGTAATGTTTCCTCTACAATAGCAGTTATGGCCTTCTTACCTTTAGTGCTCAAAATATCATCAAAGATGTGATATAAACGAGCGTAAATGCGCAGCACATTGCCATCTACAGCTACCTCTGGTTCGTTGTACGCCATGGATAGCACAGCTCCAGCTGTATAAGAGCCTACGCCCTTCAAGGACTCCATAGTCTTGCGGTCACGGGGCACAATACCACCGTAGTTTTCCACGACGTCCTTTACGCCAAGGCGCAAGTTGCGAGCACGGCTATAGTAACCAAGCCCTTGCCAAGCGTGAACCACCTCATCCTCAGTAGCCTTTGCTAGGTCCTCCAAGGTTGGGAATAAACGCATCCAATTGTCATAATAGGGCTTCATCGCCTCAATGCGCGTCTGTTGGCTCATCACCTCAGACACCCAAATCTTATAAGGGTCTCCACAATCGCGCCACGGCAATTCCCGTTTATGCACATCATACCACGCCAACAGCTGTGGCACCCACTTAGGGTTCTTTTTATCAGTCATATTACCTCAAAATATTATAAACTTAGGACTCTAGTACCACTTTCATGACTATAGGCATATTACAAGTATATTGCATATATGTTGCAGCCCATAAGGTGCAGATTATCCATTAATATACAGATCAATGCGCGCCAAGTGTTCGCTTTCAAGAACGGTATCTACAGTGGTCAGATCCATCTTATCTACCGTACTGTTGTCTCGGCCAAATACGATAGGCCCTTTTAACTTCTTGCCTTCTAGCAGCATTGGTAGCCATTGACGGTCACCATCCCACATGTGCTCGTAAGGAATTTCGTCTACTGTTAGCCAATGAGGTTCCATTTCGTCTGTTTCCTCTACATTGCCTGTAAAAGCACGCAAAAAGTACACATAACCTACATGGGTTAAGCTTTCATCAAAAGGAAATTGAAAATCAAAGGCAGCCACACATTCTAAATCTTCCGGGCGACCATGAAGTCCAGATTCCTCAAATAATTCGCGAATAGCACAGTCTCTGAAGCTTTCACCAGCCTCGAGTTTACCGCCAAACCCATTATATTTATCAGCCCCGAAACCACGTTTCTTACGACCTAGCAATATTCGATTTTGTTCATCAATGGGAAATACGAGCGTCGTCGGTTTCATAAGGCCTCCTAAATCGTTAAAATAATACCCTATTATTATACCATTATTTCATGTACGAATGGGCTAATTATGGTATGATTAAGAGTATAGATTTTCTTACACGGAAGGAGGCACATGATGAATAAACCACTACGATTTAACATCGCACTAGGGCGCACAAAGCCTGTTAATATTCGCAACGAAGAAGTGCGCTGCCCCTTCTGTGATCGTTCAAAATTAACGGATATTCTAGATACATCAGGTCATATCATATGGCTCATGAATAAATATCCTGTATTAGATAAAACATGGCCAACGGTTATTATTGAAACAGAAACGGACGAAGGCGAATTTTCTACATTGCCTGCCGATGAAGCGGCTCGTATTCTCCAATTTGGCCTTGATAAATGGCGTGAAACACGAGGACGGAAAGAGTTTAAATCGGTGCTCTTCTTCAAAAATCACGGATACATGTCTGGCGGTTCCATCCGCCACCCTCACAGCCAAATTATAGGCCTTGAGGATTACGATTACCACGAAGATATTACGGCTCAAAATATGGAAGGCTGGCTCTTGTACGAAGATCAAGATGTGCGCATCACCTTATCTACACAACCTATAATTGGATTCTTTGAATACAATATTCGCTTCAAGCCAGATGCACCGGTTCGCTCCGTTGCATTGCGTTTACAACAGATATTGCGGTATGTATTGCGCAGCATCGCCAATTACAGCCAGTCCTATAACTATTTTGTATATAATCTTGAAGACGGCTACGACTATATCAAGGTGGTGGCTCGTTATGTAACGACACCTCTTTACGTGGGCTACAAAATTCCACAAACCTGTGACGAAGAACGGGCTGCTAAAATCATGCGCGATATTGCGCCTTATTTACAGGCTACTAAATAGTTCTCATATACATATATTTTGAACATGCATATAGTTAATTACATAAATTTTGACCATCTATGATAATTACATAAGGTTTGAACATCTATGATTTTGACCATAGATAATTGAAAGGATTTTTATGAAAGTATTTGCCATCGGCGACCTCCATCTATCTGGCAATCCTCCTACAAAGCCGATGGATATTTTTGGTCCCCACTGGGATAATCACTGGGCCCGTATCAAAGAGCATTGGGCTAATAATGTAACAGATGATGATATTGTCTTTCTCGTAGGAGATATGAGTTGGGCGCTACGCCTCGACGAAGCGGCTTGCGATTTACAAGAAATCGCATCCATGCCTGGCAAGAAATATATGATTCGCGGCAACCATGACTACTGGTGGTCATCATCAAACAAGATGCGCAACCTCATGGGTGATGCTATCACCTTTTTACAAGGTCATGGCACAGCAGAGCTCATTCAAACAGAAGAAGGCCCTCGCATCATCACTTTTGGTGGAACTCGTGCCTATCTCTGCCCTGGTGACTCTCATTTCTCACCAGAAACAGACCAGTCTATTTATGAAAGAGAATTAATGCGCACCGAATCAGCATTACAAGAAATGGATGGGGCTGTGGAAACACTCCTAGAACAGCTCACAGCTGAAACAAACATGGAAACAACAGGTTCTGAAACATCAGAGCCATTAACAATAGATATACACACCATACCAGTAACAAAACTGCTATTGTTACACTATCCTCCATTCAACGAGTCCAACGCCCCTTCGGGCTTTACGGACCTTATGGAGCAATACAAAGTAGATACTTGTATCTTTGGGCATTTACACGATCAAATTTCCTTTAAGCGCATTCCAAAGGAATTTGGCGCCACAAAACTAGAGCTAGTATCTGCAGACTATCTAGACTTTACACTAAAACAAATCATGTAAGGAGAGACTATGAGTCGCATTCATAAAGAGCATTTACAAGCGGGCTATATCTTTGGCGATACTATCAACCAAGAATATATTTACTTGCCCTCTGGTGAAGTAGGCACAGAGCACCCTTTGGCGGTCCTCGAAACACCGACTAAGCGCGAAGATATCACCTTGGACGAAGCTGTCCACATGATTGATACGCTAACATTAAAACGCTGTAGCCATCCTACACTGGGGAAAAAATCATTTTAATGATACACTAACGCTAAAACGTTGTAGCCATCCTACACTAGGAAAAATCATTTTAATAAAACATAGCTGCTTGAACATCAAAAAGCGGGTAGAGTAGATCTACCCGCTTTTTTTGTGCTACAAAGATTATCCTAAGAAACCACCATGACCCATGCGAATGCAGTCTTCTTTAGTGATTTCATCATCTGCTACGAGGCGTGGCAAAATTTCATCAAATGCCGTTGGTTTGCTAAACAATACGCCACCTGGAACGCCGAGAATCGGTGTATCATCAGCACAGTACGCAATACAAACCATAGAACCTGGCAATACAGGTAATCCGTATGTCACTACGCGATCGGCATAGCGTTTAATGGCGCCTGGTGTTAAATCATCAGGATCAACGCTCATGCCGCCTGTACAGAAAATAATGTCGGCGCCAGCTGCTTTTACCTTGTCGATAGCCGCCACGATATCATCCGTATTATCCGTTACGATTTCATGAGCCACTTTTGTGACCCCAAATTCTGCGCATCGTTCTTCAATAATAGGGGTGAAAGCATCTTTAATACGACCTTCAAATACTTCGGAGCCAGTAGTAACGATGCCCATTGTTTTGCGCACGAATGGTTTTACATGAAGTAAAGGATCCCCATTAGCAATTTTCTTAGCATCCTCTACTTGTTGTTCCTCTAATAATAAAGGAATACAACGCATGCCTGCTAATTTTTCGCCTGCTTTCACAGGTGTATTATTAAATCTCGTTACAATAGTAAGCTCACCAATGCTGTTGATAGCATGTAATCGTTCTACATCGACCTTGAATAAGCCATCTACGTCTGCAATGGCTTCAATTTTACCTTGTGCCATTGGGCCTTCGTGCATATTTTCGCCGCCGGCCATACGATACAAAGCGCGAGCTACGTCCTCTTCATGCAAGAAGCCTTCATCTTCAGGTTCCATAACGAAAATATGCTCTTTGCCGAGGTCTAATAATTTAGGAATATCCTCTTCTGTAATAACATGACCACGGCGGAACGGCGTATCTTTCACCTCGCCGATAACGATGCGAACTAAATCGTGTAATAATGCATGCCCTACGGCATCTTGTGTTCTAATAGATTTCATAATCTCTTCCTCTATAATTTCTATAATCTGCTATTCTATCTAAATCTCTTACTAAATAATCATATAAAAATCGATGTATTTACGCTGTAACTCAAGTCACCTTATTCGCTTGGATTAGATAGCCCAGAGTATGCGCGCCAATAATACACCAAACCAGCAAAGAATTAACCCGCCTACAACTTGTACAAAGCCATAGAATAAGGCTTGTACATAGGACTCAGCCATCATGAGTTGTAGCATTTCAAAGGCAAAGGTAGAAAAGGTGGTGAAAGCACCAAGACCGCCTACAACAAGGAAGAATCTAGCCCATTGTGGTAAATCTGGCTTTTGCATGTAGAGGCCTAACACGAGGCCGATGATGAGGCAACCGATAAGGTTAACTACGACCGTACCATACGGAAAGGAGCTCACCTTTGTCATCACCCATTCACCAAGAGCCATGCGGCATAATGCACCTACAGCTCCACCGAGGGCAACAGCTATATATTTTTCCATAAGGCCTCCTCTATTTACAACAACATATTAGCTGCTTTGGTCACAGTACCAAAGTATATAGTTAGTAAGACTTTCACAATTCGTGTAATTATCTGTAATAACCGATAATTATCTAGTTTTCTATATTAGTCAATCGCTAACAGTCTCAGTATACTATATTTAGAGAGTCGGGAAAAGGAAGGAGTCCCTATGAACCCCTCAACGGCACCATTGACCGAACTGCGGATTAATACGTACGAAGATCCAATTTTACAACATCAATACGTATGTTTAGGCCATAAAATCGCCAATATCCGCGTATCTCTTAATATGTCCCAACATGAGTTAGCCCGCCACGTCGGCATCAGCCGCAGTTATTTAAGCAAACTAGAGTGTGGCACGGGCATTTCAGGCATGTCCTTAGAGATTTTGTTTAAAATCGCTCAAGCCTTTCAAATCGACGTAGGTCAACTAGTGCGGCTGCGCATCGTTGACTATAAAAACTGCAATGCGCACCTAACATCACATTATAAGCGGCTAGAGTTTCTAAACCATACCAAAAACCAAACCGTTAACAACTTACACAAAAAAACTCATGTTAATTAGTTATCTTAAATTAACTAGATTAGCTAGATTAGCTAAATAAACTAGATTAACTAGATAAACTAGTTTATCAGCCAAAAAAGCTCCGCCATGGGCGGAGCCTTTTGTGTCGTTATGCCTATGGGCACGTTAGACATTATACTTCATTAAGTTTTTTGTGTTGCACTTCAGCATTTGCTTTTTTGAAGATAAATGCATTGTTGATGTGCTGACGCATAGCTGTTTCTGCAGCTACTTCGTCATGACGTTCGATAGCGTCTACGATTTGATCATGTTCATCATCGCAATCATGTGTACGAACTGCATTGAAGGAGCTGATGTACATGTCTCGATTAACGCGTTCACGGAAGCTTGCTAAGTAGTCTACGATACGTTCATTACCAGAGTAATGAGCAATCATTGTATGGAAACGACTGTTAATCTCAACGCGTTCTGTAGCATCTTCGATTTTATGCATTTCTTTACAAATATCTCGCAATTCTTTAATTTGTTCTTCTGTAGCATGACGTGCACACAGTCTTGCACCAAGACCTTCCATTACTTCGCGCACTTGATATAATGCAATAATTTCCTCTGGAGTGTCTGCTTTTACAGTAACACCTTTCCAAGGAACGATAACTACGAGGTTATCTTTAGCCAATTTACGGAATGCTTCACGTACAGGTGTAGCACTCACTTGTAACTGTTCTGCAATCTTTACTTCGTTTAGCTTTTCTTGAGGCATCAATTCGCCTGTTAAAATCGCTGTTTTTAATGTTAAATATACTTGTTCGCTAAGTGGCAATCGTTCAATAGAGTCCACTGCGGACAAATTATATCTATCTTTAGAATCTTGTCTTCCCATTTAAATCCCCTAAACCTTAATACTCATCCTATCTTTCACACTTTCAAAGAACGGTTAAAATGAGTATAATATATTATACAAAACATTTTTATAAAATATGTTGCACACAATATCTAATACAGTGTATACAATATAATTATAAAACTCATATCTAAAACTGTCAATCTAGCAATCTAACAATAGATACTAGCTATATCTCATTTTTGAAAGTAAGGAAGTACACTATGAGCCGTTGTTTAGTTATCATCAATCCTGTATCAGGGGGCGGAGCGGCACGCCGGTATGCCCTCGACTTACAATGGAAATTGAGTACCTTATTCGAAACGATTGAGGTCAAATTCACCACCGGAGAAGGCGATGCAACACGTTTTGCTAAAGACGCTTGCGAACGCGGGTTCGATGCAGTATTTTGCATGGGTGGTGATGGTACTGTTAACGAAACTGTTAATGGCATTGCTCAAGGGGGATTCAAATCTACCTTTGGCTTTATCCCTGTTGGAACTGTTAACGATATGTCTCGTGCTCTCGGGATTCACCAAAATCCAGCACAAGCGATCAAACGCATCGACATCAATGAAACAAGAACAATTGATATCGGACGCTGCAACGACAAATATTTCTGCAACAACATCGCAGCTGGCGTTATCCCTAAGGTAGTAGAAGAGGTTACGCCAAAGGAAAAAAGCATACTCGGCCCTCTCGCCTACTTCTTGCGCGCAGGCCAAGCGTTATTTACAACTAAAGACTATACATACCGCATCAAAACAGAGAACGACGACTTTATCTGTAAATCCCCTCTCGTTTTAGCATTGCTTACCAATGTAGTATCTAGTTTTGAACGGTTTATGCCTGAAGCCTCCGTCGATGACGGCTACATGCGTATCATCATCTTCAAAGAATACTTTATTCTCGATATTCTCAGCGTAATACCGCTCATCATTAGTGGTGCCATCTATAACTCTCGTTATACAACTACATTAACTGTGAATAAAGCATCCATCGAGCTCTTATCTAATATTGATGATTTAGCAACCAATATGGATGGCGATCCAGGCCCATCTATGCCAGTAGATATCGAAGTATTGCCACGGGTATTAAAAGTATTTGCCCCATCAAAACACAAAAAGAAAAAGGCTTTGAATTTACCTAAACTACCGCACATTTAAGAACTTGTAGAAAAATCTATAAGACGAAACTATATAGCAACCTATAACACAAAAGCTCTCTATCCAAGGATAGAGAGCTTTTTATATTTGCTAGACTATAGGCTACCTCTGTATAGATTTATACACTACGCATAAATACAGCCTTATGCCAATCATAGAATTTTTATAGGCTAATCTATAATAATTGCATCGTGCAAGCGGAAGCTATAGATATAACATGCTTTTACAGGCATCCCCGTCAATCGCTGCAAAGCCTCTTTGTAGAGGTCCATTTGTATTTTGTAGCGCTTGATGAGGTCTTCCCCAGATTTGACGCGGTCTGTCTTGTAATCTACGAGAACCCACTCACCGTCCTCTTCAAAGGCAGTATCGATAATACCTTGGAGGAATAGATCTTCCCCATCCTCTAAGGTATCATATACGCGTTTCCCTTCAAAAAGCATACTGAACGGCAATTCACGTTCTATGCGCTTCGCATTGATAAGACGCTTCCCAAGGTCAGAACTAAAGAATTTATAGAGGCTTGTATCACTCAATAGATTTCGTTCTTCCTCTGTGAAAGTCCCTTTCGTTACGAGTGCATCAAGCTCTTTCGTTAAAGAAGCTTGGGTATACTGCGCAAGAGGTAACCATTGCATCGCCTCATGCATCAAGGTACCCCATTGAGCCCCCGTCAACACATCCTCTTCGGACTGCAGTACTTGCGGCTTGCGACCGAATACGGAATTAGCTAAATCATCAGCAGGAACTATAAGAGTTGATACAGCAACATTACTTGTAACATCACTATTAGCTTTACTTGTATCATTGCTATCAGCATTACTTGTAGCATCACTATCAACATTACTTGTGGTATCGCAATCAACATTACGAATATCTAGCTTAATAGCTTGACCTAAGATTGCATCTGAAACGACTCGTTTACCCCCTGCATCTACCGTTACAATCGGTTCATTTAGGGTATCAATAGTGCCTGCTTCAAGTTCCCGTTCTTGGAATCGTCGTTTCAATTCACTGACGGAAATCTTAGCTGTGCGCCGCGTAGCATCGCTGTACGGATAGGTATAGTTAAAGCGGTCTAAGATTTCCGGTAGCAATTCCACCGCATTAACAGCTTGTAATTCTCGTACCTTATTGATGGTAGTTTCATCAATATCTGCCTTGTAATCGAGATCACCGTAGAGAGAGCCATCGTGGATTTCGACCTTGATGCGACATTTTTTATCTGGTAAATCAAAATAGGTCGGTCCTTCGTACTCAATGGCTACGCGCAATGGGTTACCACCATCCAAATGACGGGTAAAGCCCATAATTAACCATTCTAGATACGTATTAGCTTGAGTGATAATATCCGTCGGCAACTGTTGTCCTTCTACAGCGGCAACATTGTTAATGAGCTCACCTAAACTAGATAGTTTACCTGCAGAATTCTTGAACCCCTTCACAAAACCCGTTAGGAACAATTTATCTCGAGCCCGTGTCAAGGCTACATAGAGAATACGCTGTTCCTCTGCTTTGAGGGCTGCTTCTTTGACGTCTTTCACGTAGAACCACGGCATAGTTGGGAAAGACACTCGAATATCCGGGAAGTACCCCTTTAGACCAAGTCCTGCATTTTTATCGATGAGGAGCTCTGAACGAAGATCCATCATATTGAACCGTTTTTGAACGCCAGATAAGAACACCACAGGGAATTCAAGGCCCTTACTCTTATGGATGGTCATGAGGCGCACTACATTGTCCGCTTCGCTCACCACATTAGCTAGAGGCATATCTTGGTTGCTATCGCGCAAGCTTTCCACAAAGCGCAAGAACCTAAAGAGACCACGGAAGCCAGATGCCTCATAGCCCTTAGCTCGGTCATACAGAGCGAGTACATTCGCACGTCGCACGAGACCATTCGGCATGGCACCTACATAGTTTACATAATCTTGAGATTCGTAAATATCCCATAGCAAATCTGTTACACCGTGACGGCGCGACAAGGTACGCCAACGCTCCATATGGTCAATAAACGCTAATAAACGCTCATCTTGAGCCTCTTCAGCATAGGCTGGCATGAGAGACCACAGAGAACCATCTCCAGATAGGCGCAGTGCGCCTAGTTCGTTTGCATCAAGACCTACGAGACCAGAGTGTAATACCGCCGCCATCGGCAAGTCTTGTTCAGGATTGTCTATGATGGATAGCAACGCTAACAATAGTTGTATTTCTTGTGCTTCAAAGTAGCCATCTCGTTCGTTTACTACCGCAGGGATACCCGCTTGGCGCATGGCCTCTACGGCACGAGTGCCCCAACCAGCCAAGGATCTGCGCAAAATAGCAAAGTCACGCCACTCGATTTGATGGAACGTACCATCTGGATTTTGCACCTTCTTCTTGGCACCGTGGATTTCCTTAATCTTTTGGATGATGAAATCTAGCTCACGCTCGTTATTTTCAGGGTCATCACCTTCGTCTTCGTCGCTTTCACTAGCACTGAGGGTATCCTTGCTCACATCTAAGAGCTGCAATTCTACATCGCCTCCAACCCAGTCCTCCGGTGCATCCTCAACGATGCGGCCCGGAATGAGGGATTCTGCCTCAGTATAATTTAGCTCCGCCGCCTCTTCCGTCATGATTTGATAGAACAAGAAGTTCGTAGCGGCCAAGATATTTTCGTGAGATCGGAAGTTCTTTGCTAGGTCGATACGACGCTCTACCGCATCAGTGTCGCCGTAGGTATTGTATTTCTCCATAAACAGAGAGCTGTCAGCCATACGGAAGCTATAAATCGCTTGCTTCACGTCCCCTACGTAGAACCGGTTATCGACGCGAGAAATCAAGTTGATAATCGTCTCTTGCACGCCGTTCGTATCTTGGTATTCATCGACCATGATTTCTTTGAAAGTATCTTGCAGTTCCTTCGCTACATCAGACGGCTGAGGGTCATCCTCTGTGCCCGGCTCAACAAGAAGAGCTAAACATAGATGCTCCAAGTCACTAAAGTCCATGATACCTTGTTCTTGTTTCATATCTCGATACGCCTTATGAAACGCAATCGTGAGCTCTACTAAACCTTCGATGATTGGATATTGAGCCTTGAACTGGTCTTGCAAGGTAGCTTCTGGCACAGTAAACACAGCCCCTTGCATCGCTTTAAGGTCATCTTTATTTTGGGAACCTAAGGATTTAAACTCTGCTACCAATATAGGATCAAAGGCTTGCGCCTCTTTTGACCCCATGCGGAACTGGTCCTTAATGAAGGTATCCGTATGCTTACAAGCTTCACCCATATCATCCCAAGTTTGAGCTGATGAAAGCATGCCTAATGCAGCTAGTTGATTATCATATATGTTTTGCCATTTATGAGGCCCTACTGGATCCAATAGAATTTGTTCCATCCGCTCTAAGCGCTCGCGAATGCGATCGATAACAGCTACATGGTTATCCCACATATATTGGCCCCATAGTGTATCACTAGGGTTTATAATCATAGCCTCTTTATAAGGCTCTAAGGCTTTTCGTAACCACCCATCAGGATTGGCAAGGGACATGGCGTAGTTATATAGCAACATAATCTTTGCTGTTAATCCCGCATCCGATTTATCATCGCTAAAGAAATCCGCCAATTCATAGATATTATAAAGGCCCTCTTCATAGGATTTAGTTAATAAATCGGCTAGCACCTCTTGTTGTAACAATGCCATTTCTGCTTCGTTACCGATGCGAGCAGTAGGATTAATATCGAGCTTGTAAAAGTAAGAGCGAATCACCCATTGGCAGAAGGAGTGCAACGTAGAAATATGAGCAGACGGCAACAGGTTGAGCTGTCGCTCAAGGCGCTCTTGCATGGCTGCATCCTCGGTGGATTCCATGGCTTTAGCCAAAGCAAGACCAATACGAGCGCTCATCTCTTGAGCAGCCGCCTTTGTAAAGGTTACAACCATGAGCTCTTGAACAGATAAAGGGTTATCTATGTCTTTTAAACGGGTAATAATACGCTCTACGAGAACTGCCGTTTTACCAGAACCGGCTGCTGCCGCTACTAGTAAGGTTTGATTATCTAAGGACGAATCCTTAGGCGCTATGATGGCAGACTCCTGCTCCGGCGTCCACTTAACACCCATGGTCTTCACCTCCTTCGTTACTATTACTTCTGTCGTTACTGTTGTTTCCGTTACTACTATTTCGGCCGTTGTTGCGATACTCGTTGTTATCGCTATTTTCGTCGTTTAGAACCTCTTTCATCCGTTCTAACGCATCATCTTCAGATAAGCCGGACAGATAATTATATTTATTACGGCTAGAGTCAAAACGGCATACAGTATTGTAATCACAGTATGTACAAGGTCTATTCTTATTTAACTGGTAAGGCTGAATTGGGAATTGACCGTCCCCGATATGGCGACCGATGTCAGCCATTACGTGGTTTGTATAACGGCACATTACATCAAATTCGCCAGAATTCTTAACCTTACGCAAGTCTCTACTAGAAATAGTTTGGTCCTTTTTCGTAGCGATTGGTACATATGGTCCTCGTTTAGATCCATAAGACAAAAATTTATTATCGATATGCGTCAACAACTCGATATCATCAGAGAAGTATCCACTGTTTTGCCATGCATCGCTTTCCTTAGCCAAAGATACTGCATCTTCATAAGAGATAGGCGCATCGGCAGGAATTTTAGGATTTTTCACATAGGAATACACCACAGCCGCCGGTGACATGGTGCCACCATGCGTTTTGCCATAAGCAGATTCTAAGGCTAGTAGATAGGTCATAAGCTGCAATTTAAGGCCATAGTATACATCTTGGGCCGTCACATGAGCACCACCCGATTTGTAATCGATAACCATGCCATAGGTTTGACCATCTCGGGTATATTCATCGATGCGGTCAATTTGACCGATGAGGCGTAAATAACGGTCTTCCCCAAGCGGTACGCGGATAGGGTCCCAGCCTCCTTGACGGCCAAAATCTTGCTCCAAGTATTTTGTATCAAAATCACTGCGCTTCGACCACTCTACAAGGCGGTCTACCGTCACATGTAATGTTCGTTGTACACGCTGCTCGATTGCCTTTTGGTAGGCATCACTCGTTTCCTCGCCGCCCTGATTTTCTTGTAAAATTTCTTCCGCCACGGAGTGGCACAAATTTTGTTGATCCTCTTCGTTAAGGTCACGCCATTGTTTATTGTTATCTAATAGATAATTACCTAAACGCTCTAAATTAGCATGAAGGAATGTACCAATTTCAGGAGCACCAAAGGAGCGCACCCGACGCGGTTCCAGTTTCAAACCATATTGGGCATAGAACTTGAACGGACATTGCTGATATCTCTCCAGACGCGTCACAGAACCAGACATATAGCCTTTAGATAGGAATAATCCATTCACTAAATCCTTTGTAATGACCGGTACATCATTATTATCTCGAATACCACGAGACACCTCACCTAAACGAGGACGGTAGGTGTCGCTTTCACGAGCCCAGTTATAGAGGCCCCACCACAATGGATTGACCTCATGCCCACTAAAGAGGGCGCCCCATCGCTCAGACAATAGGGACAAACTCTGTAAAGGTCTCCATACATAATCCGACTCAGTATCAGGTGCAATGGAAAGAGGAATCTCTACCGCCTTATCTACATAACCAAGGGATTCTAATCGTTTCACCACGAGAGATGGCTCAAGGCCTGTTCCATCTTCGCCAGAACTTGCATAGGACAGCGTCAAGGAATCGGATGCTCGCGTCATAGCTAGGTATAATAGGAAATTCTCGTTGAAAGCCTTCGGCAAAGCACCTTCAGCAAGGGTAATACCTGCATCGGCTAACTCTTGGCGTTCCTTATCCTTAATAAGGCCTTCATCGCCCATGCTTTGTGGGAATATGCCTTGATTGAGGCCCATGACGAATACCTTAGGCCACCATTGGCTATAACCACGTTCAATGGTGGTAATCACTACATGGTCCAAGGACGGAGGAATCATAGAATAATTCACATCACTCAAGCCTTCTTCGAGGAGCAACATCATCTCATCTAGGGTCAACACTTCATCCTTCATGACCATAGAGATTTCATCTATGAAAGAAATAACCGCATTGTACATCTGTTCATGGCTGGCTTTCGACTCTTGATCTCCCACCGTTTCTGCGTCTTGTGCCCATTCATAGAGACGCTGTGGTACTTGTAAGGTTTCTAAGAGACCATACAGCTGCGCCCCCCACTCAGCGCCCGTATGACCTTCACTATGAGCGGCAAAGTCAAACCATGGGGATAAGATCTCCATAATGGTTTGCCTTGCTTTATTAACACGCGCTCTACGAGGTGCATCAGCGTGACCTTCTTCATCTTGTCCTTCATGAAAGCCTCGTAAATAGGGCCAGCTTTCACGTTCCCATTTATAATGGTCGATACCAAACTCGAGTACGTAGTTTTCTAGTTCATCTACGGCCTCACGGGTAAGAGGCATCAAGTCTGTTTTAAGCAATAAGAACATGCTGTCTCGACTGTAGCTATGGCGCACGATATCAAAGAGGGCTGTCAACAATTCGCCTAATGGATGGTTTTTCATAGGCCGCTGACGGTCGATAAAGTGCGGAATACCATAACGACCGAAGACCTTTTCTAAGGTATCCCCGTACGTTTCAGACTCGCGAAGCATAATACATACATCGCGGTAACGTGCCTCTGGAGAGGATTCTACGTAGGCTAAAATACGGCGAGCCACCGCATCAGCTTCTCGTTCTCGGTTATATCCACGAATGAGTGGAATAGTAGTATCAGTAGAATTTTGCTTACTAGGGCTAGTAAAGTAATTCGCTTCTAATTCTTGTACGATGTGAGGGCCCCGTTTCCCGTCAAAACCAACCCAATTAATACTAGAACCATAACGAGCCAATAAGGTATCGTATATTTCTAAAGGACGGCTAAAGAGGTGTTCCCCTCGACGTGCTAGGTTTAATGCCTTTGGAGCCATTGGCAAGTCGATAGTAATAACTGCTTCCTTCGCCAAATCAAACAAGGTATAGATCAACTCGTAGTGTGTGGGTGTAAACCAATGAAAGCCATCTATAAAGACATGGCTATTTTCCATCAGTGGGGATTGAGGCAACGCCTCAACGATTTCCATGATAGGATCGATGTCACGCTCACCATGACGACTAATTTCCTCTTCATAGGCTGCCATACAAATGGCAAGTTCGCGCAATTTCTTTTGTAATACTTTATTTTTTACGGAATCAGCTCCACGTTCAAGGTCATTAGGACCGACGCGGAATGCGCGAAACTCAGAGAAGAGCTGTTGCAATACAGAAGAAAACTCAGGACGTTTAGTAGCCTGTTCTAATAGGCCTAGCTCCTTTTGTTTCCGCTTCATAACAAGGCGCAACAACATAGACCGGCCAAAGCTAGATAAGCTTGATTGACCGGCCCCTTTGGAGCCTATGGATTGATATACTTGGTACCCCAAACGACCAAAGCCTACGACACGAACCGTAGTAAAGCCTTTTTCAGGCATAAATTCAGCAAGTTCCCTCTCTACCCGATAGGTCGCTGGCTCAGGAACGAGTAAGAATATGGGTTCCCCTGGACAATCGGTCATCACTTGACGTATCCGTTCATATACGGCACGCGTCTTGCCTGATCCTGCTCGTCCATAATAGACGCTAATATTCATGAGACCTCCCTAGTGAAACTTTCACCATCTCAGTTTATATAATTTATATAATTCGCAAATTTCATCTTATTTATATATTTTTTGTTCTTAGGTCTAGCCTAAAACTATTTTTTTCGATATAATATGTTACTGTACTAAGTATTATTATATAGTAAATATGACATTCTGTGCTTAATTCTGGGGTAATTTTAAGCTAATTGTACAATATTTGACTCATCTGATTATATTTGTTTATAATTAAGAAAAAAATTTATATTTTATTTACAATTAACAGAATTTCATATATAATACATGTTAGTATTTGTGTTATTTGTAAAAATCATGTATTTAGGAGTGAATTATTATGAACAAAAAACATTTAGCAGCTGCTTTCGCAGTATTCGCAGCTACAACTATGTCCTTCTCCGCTTTCGCTGCATCCATCGATGCTAATGCACGCGCTTACGAACGCGCTGCAGCAGAGCAATATACTTACGCAGCACCTCAAGCGGCTACACCAGCTTACCAATCTGGATATGTAACAAGTGCACCACGCCCTGGTTACAAACCATTGCCAGCGGTTCCTTACACAGCAGGTGACATGGCTCAACAAATGCCTGTATCTAAAGAATTGGGCGATCCAATCTTCGTAGCACCACAAACAACTGCTGTAGGTCTTCAAATCATGGACCCTATCGCACCTAGCTACCAACCTGTATACCAAGAAACTGTAAACTCCGTAACAGCTAATGGCAACGGCAGTGCATACGTTTCTCGTTACAAAACTAACCAATTGAACGCTTTCGACTTATTGTTGAACGGCAAAACTTACACTTATGACTTGCCTGCATACACTAATGGCTACCAAGTGAAAACTGCTAGCACTTACAACCGTGCTGGTGACGGTGTAGCGAATGTATTCTCTACAAACGTAATCACTGAAGCAGTTGTAAACAACAACTCCTTACGTATCACTGTTAACATGACTCAACCAACAGCTGTAGCAGCTGCGAAATTGCGTTCCATGCAACAAACTGGTCAAGTAGCAGGTGGTGAAGTAGCTGCATTGTTCGCTTACAATGAAAGCTATGACGGTGTAAAACAAGCTGCTCATTACGATATCTTCAACAACAGCGGCCGTTACATCATCGTTAAATCCGGCGCTGTAACTGTACCAAATGGTGCACAACACCCTTACGCAACTGCATTGTTCGCAGTAACTGAAGACACTGTAGCTGCTGTAACAGTATCTGGCAACAGTGCTGATGCTTACGACTTAGTAAAAGGCACTGCATACGCAATCGCTCAATCCGCTAAGGTTGGCAACGCACGTCGCTAATTCTAACTACTAATTCGTTACGAATTTAATTATACTTGTGAAAGCTACTAGTTTTCACACAAAAAGACTATAAATCACTAAATCCCCTAATGAAGTAGCTCATTAGGGGACTTTTTTATAATCTTATGAAGACTTCAAAATCATCTAAAGATCTTTAGGCCTTGTAAAAAGTCTATAATCTTGTAAAAATTTCTAGTGCTTTGTAAGCCATCAGACGATAGCCTAGCTCGTTAGGATGTACCTCTCCGGCAAAGACGATTTGTCCGATTTGATCTGCTTCAAATAAGGTAGTATAGAAATCTATAACCTTAATATCATGAGCCTCTGCATATGCTTTTAGCTGTTCATTAACCTCTCGCACGACGAGGTCTAGGCCATCCATATCGCTGTCGATTTGTGTTTCTAAACCGATTATGACCGTCCCCTTTGTGCTAGCTAATTCAATGGCTTTCACCAAAGTCTTGAACACATACGCACTATCTCGACCTTGTAGGATATCGTTGGTACCACACATCAAAAAGATGTGGCGCGTTGGATCAGATACAGCAGTAGCCGCCCAGTTTTCAATATTGTAAACCATGGCTTGTACTGAGCAACCATCTACCCCATAATTCGTAAAGTTTACACCCTCAATAGAGGCATCGCAAATTTCAACCCACCCACGTCCATAAGGCACATCGTAGCCACGCGTAATGCTGTCGCCAAAACAGATGATCTCCATATTCATCCCTCCTGTAACTATGCATTAATCATATAATAAAAGCATGTTATACACAATATACATATTATAGAATTTTATATGCATTCTTCATGGAATTACACCTACGACTATGGTATACTATTTCCACATAAGAGAGGTCAATGATGAGAAAACTATATCCCTTTTTAGTGATTGCTCTGGCTAGTCTTCAAACAGCTAGTGCTATTTCACAATACGAATTAGAAAACAAACCTACCCAATTCCAAGTTGCTTATAATAGCCCTACTGAGACTGTGTATATCGACTTGAGCACCATCAATCTAGCACAAGCAGGACTGACGTATAATACATTACACGCTCGTACTATTAGTCTATATAAGCAACAAAACATTATTGCAGACTATATGACTAATTATACATACCATCGTGGTAAAACGTCTAAAGACATTTACCTCATGGACTGGCATGTGGCTCCTGCTAAATTTTACCAAGTAAATGGTGCTCCTATTGGAATGGCAGACAATCACCGCTCCGTTTTATCTACAGGTGCTCGCGTAGCGCCAAAAGGTTCGGCCGTCGCTGAAATAGGTCAGTTTATCTTGCACAATGCGTTAGAAATGGAGCGAATCACATATACCTTTACAAACCCCTATGTGCCACCACGCCCATATAAACCGATGAATACCCCTGCCCCTACAGCAGAGAAACCATTATTTGGGGTTCAACCACCTGAAGGTGTATATAAACCACTGAACCAACTAGAATCGCCTTATGCGTATCATCAACCGCGATTAGAACCATCTAAGTTGGGTGTATATGGACCAGTGCCGCCACCACCGCCAACAGGACCACGCCCTGATTGGGCTCTTGATATACAAAATCAAGATTTACCAGATCCGAACACACCTATGAGTCAATGGGGCCCACAACCAGATTATAATGCGCCACCTAGACCATAGGAAATATCAATAGAATACAAGACTACAAAAAAGGACCCGTATGAACTGCACCCCAAAAATTGGACACAATTTTTGGAGGTGCAGTTTTTTATGTCAAAATATTCAAAAGAAGTAAAAGAAAAGGCTATTTATCTTTCTAAAAAAGGATGGGGACGCTTAAGAATTGCTAAAGAGCTTGAAGTTCCAGAAAGTACTGTAAGAAATTGGCTATACAAGTTTAAGCTTAGTCATAATTTGACCCATAAAATTGGTAAACAAGTATTTTCAGCAGATTTTAAACGTAAAGTTCTTGAAACTAGGTGGAAGAATAAGTTATCCTTTAATGAAACAGCAGAATTATTTAATTTAGATAACTCTAGTCTAATTGCCATATGGCAAAAGCGGTATTTAGATGAAGGAATTTTGGGGTTGCAACCCAAGCCTAAAGGTAGACCACCTATGAAGACTAAGAAAGAAATTAAAATAGAAGTAGATTCAAGCCAAAAATCAGATAAGGAACGTATTAAAGAACTGGAAGCTGAAAATGCTCGATTAAAGTATGAAATATCTTTTTATGACGACTTTATGAAAGAAATGCGTGAAATAGCTAAACCCAATAGAGCTGTAAAAAAAAAGCACAAACAATTGCCATCGAAAGATTAAGAAAAATATACCCTCTTCAGTTTATGCTCAAATACTTTGGTATTAGTCGAAGTACGTATTATGCACGCCTAGCCAGCATTAATAAAGGGGATAAATATATAGAGGAACGAGAAGCTATTCGTACCCTTGTATCGATGAACAAGGGTCGTTATGGATATCGACGAATCACAATAGCATTACACAAATTAGGCTTCAATATAAATCATAAAGTTGTGATGCGTATTATGAAGGAAGAAAACTTAACCTGTAAAGTCCGTCTAAAGAAGTACCGTTCATATAGGGGAAACGAAGGAAAAATTGCTCCTAACATTATTAATCGAAACTTTATTGCAACAAAGCCAGATCAAAAATGGACAACAGATATTACCGAATTCCACTTGTTTGGGCGTAAGGTTTACTTATCACCAATCTTAGATATGTATAATGGTGAAATTGTATCCTATGAAATATCAGAACGACCTGTACTAACACAGGTGTTATCTATGCTGGATAAAGCCTTTAAAAACAGGCCACATAGCAAAGGGTGCATCTTACACTCAGATCAAGGATGGCAGTACCAGCATAGCAGTTATCAAGAAACATTAAAAAATCACGCTATCATCCAAAGTATGTCTCGAAAAGGAAACTGTTTGGATAATAGCGTGATGGAAAACTTCTTTGGCTTACTAAAATCAGAGTTGTTATATTTAGAGAAGTTTACTTCCTATGAAGATTTTATTAACAAATTAAGAGATTATATTGATTATTACAATACAAAACGTATTAAGCTCAAATTAAAAGGAATGAGTCCGGTAGAATACCGAACTCATTCCCAAAAAGTAGCTTAATTATATCTGTCCAAGAAAATGGGTGCAGATCAGTACAGGTCCTTTTTTGTTATAGTATTTATACTTTTATGTACCTATATATCCTAATTAGATGCTTTCACATTATTTAAGACGAATGAAGAACAATGCACATGCACCGATTACAGGCGCAATCGCGATGGACATCAAGGACATTTGGTAGCTGCCCGTCATAACGAGGACATTGCCCAAGAGAAGTGGCGCTAGGAGAGCACCAATTTGGTTGAATAAGTTTACGAAGCCCGCTGTGGTACCGCGCAAATGAGGTGCTGCGGATTGAACTACGAGAGCATTAGTCAAGGCACTGTGCATGAAAGCACCAATACCGAGGATTGGGCCTGTAATGAAGAGCATATTCGGATTGGATGTACTAGCAAATAAGATCAAAGCCGGACCAAATAGGAACATAACAAGCGCGGCTAAATGGTTTTTCTTGATTGGTAAAATATCGGACAAAATACCTATGGTTGGTTTTGCAATAAGTGCTGCCGTACCGAACACACTCATAACTTGACCTGCGTAGATAGCAGTTACACCTAATTGTTTAACCATGTACAAGTTTGCCCATTGCGTTACGCCCCAAGTTGTACCTGTTGCAAAGAAACCAGCGATGGCTAAACAACGAATATTGCGGTTTGAAAGAATATGCTTTAAGTTCTCTTTCAAGGACGTTTGACCTACGCCAAGCTTAGCCGCCGCTTCGGAAGCCTCTGCTTCGCGTTGTGCAATGATTTCAGCACTTGGCTTACGTACTGTGAAGTAACATAATACGAGTACTGCCAACGGCAAGATAGCTGTAGCAAGGAACGCTGTTTGCCAACCGTAATGTGTAGCTACATAGGGTGCGTAAAGATTTACAGTAGTAATACCAAAAGAAGTACAGCTCATGAAGATACCTACAGCCGCACCACGTTGGTTAGGGCCGAAGTGATCGCCAATAGCACTCAAGCAAGAAGCTTGTACAGGACCAGACATAACGCCTAGCAAGAAGCGCAAGCCCCAAGCCATGTTGTAGTCTGTAATGGTACTCATAAGAGCCGTTACAGCAGCCATACCAATTAAGCTAAATAAGATAGTTCGTCTATAACCAATTTTGTCGGCTAAGATACCACCTGGCAATACTGTTAAGGCATAACCAAAGTAAAAGGCCGAAATATGCTGTGCCCCCATCTTTGCAGTAAAGTGCAAAGCCTCGTTGAGGATAGGCATAACAGAAGACCAAGATAAACGCATTACAAAACTCAACAAGAACGTGAGCCATACGCTAAGGAGAATTAAAATCTGAGTTCGCGAGAAACTAAGTCGATTCATACGAGCTCCTTTCTACAGAATAAAAACATATAAAGTAATCATACTATAAATAGAAAGAGTTTTTCAAATACAAAGCCTGACGGATAACATAAAAAAGAACCCTCTACCGATTAGATAAAGGGTTCTCTCTAGTATTATACAAGGCACGGGCTCCAATTGCCTTACCAAGTATATTAATAAATCAAAAGAAACGGGCAACAGGCAACAAATGGCCCAACCGGTCTTTAAAGATTTATATTATACGAATAATATAGCACAAGTACGAGATTAAAGCTATATATAAAGCCCTCTAGGCATAACCTAAAGGACTTTCTAAGTCGTGGCGGAAATAGTAGCTATTTCGCATTGGTTGCATTCTCCGTCTTCTTTGCTCCGGTTAAATCCTTTTTAGTTTTGTTTAAGTCGTTTGTACGAAGAATAATCCACCAGATAGATCTCGATTTATAAAAATATATCCTATGTTCTCAGTTAGATAAAAAATTTCATTTACTTCTTCAGGTAGATTCATTCCTAAGATTTGACCTATGAAAATATATTTTTCTAGAAAATCATCACTCTCTTGCTGTAAATATTCAGGTTGTCCTCCTAGAAAACTCATTTCATCTAAATTCTCAATAGGATTAATTGGATAAAATTTATCTAGATTAAACTTGAACTGATTTTTATCTCCGATGATAACTCTCGTATATCCTTGAATAGCATCGTCAATTTCAGTAATGTAGTCAAGAAAATAATCTTCTTTATCATAATAAGAAAAAACGTAAATTGCTTTATCTTTATATTCCATATCCTGAAAATCTGTTTTAAATTGAGGTGCAATAGTTAATAGATTTTCAATTGGTATAAAAGCAACCAATGCTAACTCATGACCATCTGGCGCTATCACTTTATTTGAATAGTCTAAATCTAGCCCAACTAATATATTATTTATATTTGGTTTGCTATCTAAAAAGTTAAAATTAACGTATCCATTTTTTTCCATTTAAATTCTCCTAAAAATTTAAGGGCATTTCTCACCTACTTTTTTCAATTTTCTAAGAAATTTCTTAGCTTCTTTTCTTAATCCTCCTCCAGAAGTTTTGGATTTGTAACGATAATCCGCTAAATCTTATTAATTAATTGATATTTATCAATATTTTTAATTCGTCTGGTAGTTTGGCACCATTTCTATATGCCTTTTTAGCCCAAAATATGGCTTTTTCTTTATTGCCTTGTGTGAAAAATAAATCGGCTAAATTGGATTGGGCAATTGGATGACCATTTTTTTGCCGCTATCTCTAGCCATTTAAATTCCGAATCTTGATCTAAAGATACAAACATATGGTATTGATATAATTTGAATGCTGAGTTTTTATCTCCATTAGTGGCGTTCTTTTCGAGAATTTGAATTTCTTCATCTGAAATCCAATAAGTACTACCTGTTGATATAAAGTTAGTCATTTTAAATTTCTTTCCGAATGTTGTTTACATGATATTAAAGGGGTGTACCTGTGCGTACCGCACATGCCCTACGTCAGGATTGGAAGTTTCATGCGGGCTACAACTTACTTATTCATCTTCATAAGCATCACCATAGCTTTGAAAAGAAGAATCTAACCAAAACCATTCTTTTTCATTGGAAACCAATTTCTCCAGTAGTTCTGTAAATGACTTAGCAATAATGGGAGACTCATCAGGTGTAGCATGAGTTTCTATAAAACTATCATAACAAAAACCAAATCTTTTTTTGTTTAAGTCTATACTGATATATTGACTTAGCTCTTGCGAAGATGCAATCATGAACCAATCATTACTAATATCATCTGCCAACTCCTCCCAAATAACATCATCAGCTGGATATAGAATTTGGTTTGTTGGTTGCAATTCTGAAAGTGAACTGATTCTTATCTCACAAGAAGTATTAATATTAAGAATAGCATATTCATAATTTTCATAAAAGAATTTTAAATCTTGTGGCAAAGGAAAAGCAAATTCTGGTTTTGATACTGCTTTCAAAAATTGATGGCTACTTTTTTGTTCTAATTTTTCAATTAATTCTTTGATTTTCATAAAATACTCCTTAGGACTGAGAGTTTTTGTTCAGGCTACAGCTTGCTAATTATTGATAATAGATTTTTTAGCTATATGTATTAGATCTTTATAATTCTCCATAAAAGGTTCTTCTAATGTGGACTCTAATAAGCATTCTAAGTCATATAATATTTTTTGCTCAGCTTCATCAATAATTTCATTATTTTCAACGAACTTAACAAGCCATTCAAAAAAAACTAAGACTTCATGGTTGTTAAATTTAATAATATAGTCGTTAGACTCTTTTTTAATTTCCATAATATTATAATGCTCCTCGAGAAACTACATTTTGTAAATGACTGGTAATGAGATTCTTAAAGAACCAATATTTCAGACAACCTTAAAGAGGATAGTGAGGTCGTCGTAGTAGTAACTTGTGCCGTTGTAGGTTTTCAGGCGGTTATCTTGAACGGTAGCGATAACGAGTTATTTAATCAAATTTATTTTCAAATCGCATAAAAAAACATCCTTTATACCTATTCAATAAAAGAATATTATCATTATTTTCAATAATACATATTTTTTCATATAGAAAATTTGGAAAATCAGCCAATACATCTGTAACAGCACTATCTATTGCTTCATACTCATCATCTGTCAGTGGCGAATCAATATATACATAAAGAGTAAATAATTCTTCAGTCATATCAAATGCAATAAGTCTGACTTTATTACAAATTGCTCCAAGAAAAGCCATTTGCATACTTAAAATAATTTCTTGTTTTCTCATAATTAATTTCTCAAATAAAATATGGAATTTATGTTATATCAGGCAATGCGGGAACAATATGGACTCCTTTTTTGGATGAATGAATTATTCCCCATTCAGTCGGAGTCTCATCTCCTGTATCCTTATCAACACAACTTCCAATAAATCCTGAGGATTTGCAGTTAAAATGCTCCGATCAGGGATAAAGTTATTATGCTCCGCAATATGTTTCCCCTTTTTTCCCATATAAATGACTGTTGAAATAGATAGCCCCAATGGGTTACCCCACCCCGCATCAGGCTCGTAATACCTGAAGAAGTTGTAATGCAGTCCGGTTTCACAGTCGGCATACTGGTTTGCAGACGGAAGGGCTGGTATACGCTATCCGTTACCTTGCTTTCCTCTTTCAGACGCCCCCAGGCGGTGTATTCCCCGTACCACAACAGATTGCCGTCCTTATCGGTCATCTCTCTCGGGATGCCGATTTTGTCGCAGTGGAAGTAGTGGGTTTGCTGGCGGCTTTCACCGTCTTCGGTTATCCAATCGCGGACTTGGGCCAAGAGGGCGTAGCCGTCAGAATCGGTGTAGATATAGGTATATCTGCCGTCCCAAACGAATCCGGTTTCCTCTTCGAGGTCGTCTGAAAAACAGAAACCGCGTGCATGCCACATACACCTTACGTCAGAATTGAAGATTTTGTGTGGGCTACGGCTTGTTACAAGGACTAATTATTGCATAATTTGTTGTTTTAGTTTTTGGTCAAAAGAATTTTCCAGGAAGATCAAATCATGCTTACTAAACAATCCATTATCATTTTCTAATACTTTTTTATCAAACAATAAAATATTCTGTATTAAAGGATCATTTAGTGGTAATTCATTCTTATTTATAATAAAAATAGCGGTTAATGCTTTAAAACGAAAAGCCTCTGGATAAAGTGCTAAATATTTTAAAACTTCTTTGCTACCGGAATGGAAGGCCATAATGATTGGAATATGATCTTGCTGCAAATGCTTTAATACATCTGGATAGATGTTTTTTGCATCATTCTCAGATTCAGGTAATTTAATGGTATCTCCATAAGGAAATGAGGTAATAGGGGGAGCTTTAAAAAAATGCGCCTGCGAGATAGATGGTTGTACAAATACTAAATCATATGGATTTGACGACTTATCATAAGGTGGAACATTTTGGGAGAAAAAATTTCCCATTTCAGAATTGTATGCATATAGGTGAAGTATGACCCCCTCGAAAGTACGAGAATTGCTAAAGGATATTTCACCATAAACATATTTTCCTTTTTTAAATTTAATCCTATCTTTTAGAAAATTAGCATCAGGAATATTTAAATTATCTTTTAAATATTCAATAAGACCTTGAATAAATTCTTTACTTTTCATAATTATCGTCCTTAAAATCAATCTTTGAATACTAAAGCCATAAAGCGAGCAACACCTTTGGATGAACCCACATCCATTTGCTTATCCTTATTTTTTGTTGAAACCATATATGCAACCCCGTCTCACGGTCAGCGTACTGGTTTTGAAGACGAAAGCAGATTTGTGGTTGAGGCATACGTCAAGAAACTATTTAAATTCTTCCAATAATTTTTTTCTTAATTCCGCAAATTCATCCGATAAATTATTTTTAAGTTCAGTATAAATTTCATCATCGATTTTACTTTGAGTGAATAGTGTCTTTTCAATATAAGGGATAACTTTTTTAGAACTAATTGAAATTAAAAATGCAATAATTTCATTGTAAATATAAGATTTTTCATTAAGTTGGCTTAGTTTATCTATTAGTAAATTTTCAATTGATTCTGATTTATAATGTTTTCCTTTTAATCCATACAATACCCATGAAATAATTTTGTGATGCTTGCTGTTTAAATGTTTTATAAGATATTCTTTTATATAATTTCTTTTTGGGAAATATGCAGAACTAAATGCAATAGAAATAATTATAGAATATCTATTTATATTCCAAATAGAACTAATATTATTTTCTATAGTGCGAAACTCTTCTTCTCCTAAATTATATTTTTTGAATAGATGTCCTAAAGAAGATATTGCAGATGATTTTACTTTAATACTTTTGTCACTTTGAATAGAGTAAATTAATATAGAGAAAATTTCTTTCAATTCCGTAGTGCCAAGTTCTTCTTGTATTTGTCCCAAGATAAAATTTGCAATTTCTCTATGTTTACTATATCGACTAGTTAAGAGGATATTTCTGATTATATCAATAATCTCTTTATACTGAAAAAATTGTAGTCTTTTTGCTGCTTCATATTGAATAATAGTATTAGAATGTAGTAGTTTTTCTAATAAGTCATTGATTGATAGATCTTTACATTCTAAAAAAGCGTCAAAACTTGAAATTCTATCATTTACCATATTATTTTTTCCGTGCTTTGAAAATACTCATTTATTTTTTCATAAACTTGATTAGCAACCCCAGTATCTACTTGATTACCATTTGCTGCCATCATTACTGTATCAAGAGCTTTTTTCCCTTTTTCATAAATAATACCTATACCTAAAGTTACAAGAGCAGCTTTACTTAATGCAATCAATTCAGGGCCAATAAGAGGTATTGCAAAAACTACCAAGCCTTTAGAGTCGATCCATCTTTATCGGTCATCTCCCCAGCCCTCTCCCACGAGAGAGGGAGTAGATGTTGGGATGGAAAAAAGTTCATCCAACACTTCTTTGATTTATATTAATCCCAATAAGAGTCTAAATTATTTAATTCCTTCCACTCTTCCAAAGAATAAAGAAAAGGCAAAGAAAATTTTTCCAATAATTTACCCTTTAAATTTTCTGATACCATGAATGCTCCTGAATAATTGTGATTGGAAGACAATAAAATATCCTTATCTGAATGAGTATATGCCTCCAGTGAAAAATCATCTTCATCTAATGCTAAATCTGGGTAAACAATTTCATCCTCAATTTCCCAACCAACTATTCTTACTAAATAATAGACTTCGTTCGTCAATAACTCACCTTTTGTATTGACAATAATTGCTTTACTTATTCCAAAATCATGATCAAACCCGTATTTTTTAATAAATTCCAAAAAACGCGCTGACATGATAAAGAAATCATTATATGGAAGAAAATCAAAAGTAACATCTCGGGCTTTTTTCAAGCATACATACACTTGTTCAGGCATTGGAGAAATTTCTTGCCCCTTTACGAACCAACTCCAAGGAAAGTCAAAATCAGGATGTGTTTTTTTAGGGTTGAACACCTCCGATATACCTAAGACTCCACTACTTACTCGTGGTAATCCCATTTTTTCTGCTTTATCCATACTTTGTAGAGCATATCCCCACACTAATAACTTTTTCATAATACCCTCCTAAGATTATGGCTTGTTACACTTACTATATATACACGACGCTACGCCAGTTTATTAATCATCAGGATTTTCTTCCAAACAATTTAAAAACTCATCAAATGATTTCGCAATAATAATTGAATTTTTTTTAAAATTAGCTTCTCTTGATATATTTTCATTCCATACGTCCCTTACATAATAAATAATTTGCCAACTATTTTTTTCTAAACAGAGGTAATTCCCTCCCCAATCAAAAGCAAAAGGAATCAGATTTTTAGGTAACTCATTAAGTTTCCATTCATTTATTGCTCTTCCTTCCAATGTAAAATCTGGATCATCCTCAAATTGCTTAGAATATTTCATTGGAATGAAGTCACGAATTTCAATATAGTCATAATTGATATTATCATTGACAAAACAAGAAAGGTTGGGATCACCTCCATTCCATTTGAAATAATGTGACTTAAATGAAGATGGAAAAGATACTTCTAATTTTTTCTCAACATCATTGAAATCAATTTCAGATAAATTTTTATCGCAATCATAAAAGCTAAGCATAACAACCTCCTTTAACAGTAATCCATTACTTTTTACTTGCTCCAATTTTAAACCTAATTTTTTTATAAAGCCCTCTTAGGATGTGCGTTCTTATTTACGTCGGGATTGGAGGTTTCATACGGGCTACGGCTTGCTTTGAAATCTATTTTTGAACGTAAGAAATTTATCATATGAATTTAGTTGTTCAGCAGAATAATTTTCCATAATTTCAGCATTATCACTATCTACAATAGAAACAAAAAATATGACATTATTTGTTTTTTTCTTATCTATATTTTCTATCGCTTTTTTAAATCCTTCTATAATTGAATCATATACTTCCGCCTGATATTGCTCAAAATTATCTTCTGATATTAATGTATTTGTATCATTAAGAATATTTTGTATCTCATTATTGAATATACTATCTATTTTCTCAGGAACCTCTCCAAGTCCTATTGCAAATTGAGGGTAATACCATTTAATAAAAGGCTGATCTTCTTTTGGGTAGTTTACTTTTTCTATTTCGTAGTGAGAAATAGTGTTAGCAGCCCACCCCAGATATGAACAATAGTCATCAATATATAATGTATAGGCAAAAACTTCATTAGAATTATATCTTTCTAATACAAATTTAAATGTCTCTGTAACTCCTTTAGATACATTCTGGATTAAATCTTGAATTATATAATTACTTAAAATACTCATTTTAATTTCCTTTTATAAGTTTTTGTTATCAATCAGTTTCTATGCACATTTACTACGTGATCCGTATTTTCCAAAAACCTTACCACCAATTCTAGTTAATTGCTTACTCATGTATCTATCTGTTTGAGCTTTGTTATACTTATCCAATACTTTTGAATAAATTCTTTAAATTTAATTAATATGAAAGTCCTTTGGCTATGATGTTTATAGCATATCCTTGAGTTATATTTGTTCATATAAAGTTAAATTCTTTTCTGTGCTTTTATACATATCTGTATAGAAATAAATTCTATTATCTTTTATCTCTTTCAGATAAACCAAGTCTTCGATGCCACCAATATACTCAATTGATAAATCATCTAAATTTAATATTGCAAGCCTAAATCCAACAACGCAAAATCGTCTAATGAAAACTGGAATATATATTTTTCTATTGAAATACAACAAAGGTCCTCCAAAACCCTGTTCTTTAATAATAAATTGACCGTTAATGGATAGACTTCCAACTAAAGGAGAACCTTGATTTACTTCCATCAAATCAAGGTAACTGACTTCCCATTCATCAAAAAAAAATTTTTCTTGAAAGTCTAAAGGAGTTTCATTCAAAATTTTTAACTTAGACATTTTTATATTTTTTCTTGTCAAAGAATTGAAATCTTCTTCTAATTCTACAAGGAGTTTACCAACTTCATTATTAAATGGCCAAGAATCAATTACTATCCGAGACAATAAAAATTCTTTTCCTTTATTTTGTTGAAAAATACTTTCTGAATTTAGATAATTAATCATGTCATATAGTTCATTTTTTATAGAAATCAACTGCTGTTTATTTGTATAACTATATTCATCACAATTATTAATCATTTTATCAATTTCGACTAAAACTATATTGATCTTTTTTATAAATTGCTCCTGATTCATTGTCTTATTGATCTTTCTAAGTCATTAATATATTTTGTATTTGTCCACCAGGCAACCCCAAACCTAGAGGTGCAGCTTTACCTTCAATAATAGTTGTTTCTGATTTCACTTTAAATTGAGCAATATTAGTCATGAGGTTCCATTTTGGTTTGACTGCAAGGCTACTTTTGATAGCAGGGAATGTTTCAAATAAATAACGACTTTTAGCTTGAGCATTTACTTAAACCAAGAGGATCAACCCAGTCCGGAGCATTCGGCGCAAACTGATAAACGTAAAAGCCTTCTTCCAACCCAATCGGATCCTGATTCATAAACCGACCCGCATCAGGACAAAAAGGTTTTAGGGTGGAGTCTTTTGCTGAACTTGCCGTTCATATGGAACATATCGCCGATACGCACGATATAGCGTTTGCGGTTTTTAACCGAGGAAGAATGGCGCATCGGCCAGGCAGGTTTGATGGCGGTGCGGCTCTTTACCCCTTTACGGGCGATTTTATTAAATGCCATGACGGCTTGCTCCTGTTGGGGGATGGGGTCGTCTGAAAGATGGATGAGTGAGGATTTAGGGTTTCAGACGATCCTGTAGGTTATTGCTTACCAAAAATATATTTTTCCTCTAGTTTAGCTTTATCATGCTCAAGAAAAAAAATGTTTCTATATTCAGATAAACTATTATGATTGACCGCTGAATATTGTTCTTCATTACTGCCATCATCTTCCCAATGGCAAATGGGGCAAACATCATAGTTTGATTTACTAGACAAGGTATAAAAATGACAACATGGACATTTTACTTTCTGATTTATCTCGTCTCCATAGACGTTTATTTCTTTGGAGAGAAGAAGACTAAGTTTTTTAGCTAGAAATTTATTACTTAAAATTGAATTTTTATATGTTAATCCTAAGGTAACTACAGGATTAAAAAAATCATCATAAAATTCTATGTCATCAAAATCATGTGTACTTAAGTAGCTTATAAGTTCTTTATTTAAATGTTCTGGTTCAGATTTATAGGAATACCAAAAATCTAATAGGATATTCATCTTTTCAGAATTAGATATTGAATTAGTCTGATACTCAGAAAAAATTTTAATGGCTTCTGTTCTAGTCATGATAAATCCTTATTAAATGTATTGCATTTTGTTTTGGCTAAATCTACAGCATCTTCAAATGGTGTATCTGTACGATTATCACTTATATAATATGTCCTTATTTCTCTACTTTTAATATGTCCAATAAAAGTTTTTCTTGTCTGAGGGTTAAATTTCACTATAAGGTTATCTACCACTTATTCTTTAATATCAGGTGAGTCATTTGCTGCGAAGTTTTTAGCACGTTTTAAATATTCGGATTGTGAAATTTGTTCTTCAAATTCGCATCCATTAACGACATGTTTTTCATAGTGAGGAGCTAATTTACCCTTAGAAAAACCTTTCCATTTGATCTCAGATGCTTTAATTAGCCCTAAGGGATCAATCCAGCTAACAATATTGAGACTAAAGGCATATAGATTTTCCCCACCCCATAATCTAATCGGATCCTGATTCACAAACCGCCCCGCCTCAGGCTCGTAATACCTGAAGAAATTGTAATGCAGCCCCGTCTCACGGTCGCAATACTGGTTTTGCAGGCAGAAGGGCTGGTATGCGCTATCCGTTACCTTGGTTTCCTCTTTCAGACGACCCCAGCCGGTGTAGTTGTCGAACCAAACCAGATTGCCGTCTTTATCGGTCATCTCGCATGGGATGGAGATTTGGTCGCAATGGAGGTAGTGGGTTCGCTAGTGGCTTTCGCCCACTGCGGTTGTTAAGTCACAGACTTGTGCCAGTGGCTCGTAGGAATCCGGATCGATGTAGATATAGGTATATCTGCCATCTGAAAAGCAGAAACCACATGCGTGCAATCGCACATACCCTACGTCGGAATTGGAGGTTTCATGCGGGCTACGGCTTGCTATCTAAGTTCATTGAGTATTAATCATAGTCATAAAGGATAGCGGAACAATCATCTAAATTAATTACATTCTTTGTACTTAATATTAAATTATTGTTTCTAATAACCCCATATTGATATCCTTTTTTCTCAAAATGATTTTTAATCTTTTGAAGAATTAATTCTTTATTTGAGTTACTTTTGAAAGATATTCCACAAAATTTTTCTCCATTAGGTAAAGTGATTTCACAGTTGGATGAAATCAAACAAAAATCCTCCGATTCCAATTCAGGAATACTAAAAATTTCATCAAATGAATCTTCAAAACTTTGTACATCATAATTAATATATAAAAACACTCTATCAGGATTTTGGTTGGGATGATTACCAACTATATCAACAGTGTTTTCTATTTGCTTTATTACATTAATTTTATGGCTCACTTTTTTCATTTAACAATTCCTATGCTTTCGTAATTATAAAAATAATATTTGTTAAATCTTCTTTTGCAAAAACTTTTGAGTAATGATCAATAAATTCCTTACTATTTGTATGATATATAACTTGGTCAAAGCATTTTGTATATCTTTTTGCTTGATCTATAAGTCTTTCTTCTTCTGTTCCATCTTTTTTAATACATTTAGAAAAGAAATTTTCCGGATTGTATGCAGAATTTTTCCATTTATTTATATGATGAATTGCAATAAGTAATGCGACAAAATTAAATCAATTTTCTAATCTCATGTTTAAACATGTCAAATGGTGTTTTAAACCCAAGGCATTTTCTAGGTCGATTATTAATCAGCACTAGTGCTTCTGTTAGTTTATCTAGTGTTACTTTAGCTAAATCAGTTTTCTTAGGAAAAAACTCTCGAAGTAAACCATTACTATTTTCATTAGAGCCACGTTGCCATGCGGCATAGGCGTCAGCAAAATATCGGTATCCCAAACTCGGTTTCAACCTGTTCAAAGCACGCAAATTCTTTACCACGGTCCACTGTAAAGGTTTTAAGTAATTTACTTGTTAATGTGTTATATAGGGAACTAATAGCTAAAAACATAGAATCCTTAGTTCGGTCATCCATCTTTAATATCAAGTAATAAATTCAAAAATAGCTCTTGAAAATCATCTATTTTATTATTATTTAAATCAGTTATATCAGGATACAAAAAACAAACTGTTATGCGTTGTATATATTTATCTATACCATTTAGCACATCATATCTAGACCAAACATCTATTGCTATTCATATATTCGTGAGGCATTCAAAAGGCTTTCCAAAAAGTACGAAGCATTTTACTTTCAGGATAAGCTTTGAGTTGGAATAGATCATTTGTTCTTATAGATGAGATTTTCAGGTTTTTTGTCGGGAGAAATAAGAAGTTTATCAAGGTATTCGGGGTCATGCCAGTCATCCCAAGGTGCTAGACTAAAATAAGCTTTAATAAAATCATCAATAATAGCTGAACCTTCGGTATTAATACCAATAATATTTCCTTGTTCAATTAAATCAATATTAGGAAAATATTGTTTCAGTATATTTTTATTTACTATACCTTGTTGAATAATTGGCCAGAATCCTTTATCTAACGCTTCTTCAGTAATAAACATAGCAGCAATAACATCGTTTTTATCTATTTGTATATCTTCATATAAAGGAAGGTTTTTTGAGGAAATTTTCATTTTGGTAATTAAGCAGGCTACACCTATCCAATCATATTTTCCAAGAATCTGTCCAACAGCTAAAAAATCGTCTTCTATGGGAATGCCAAAATAATCGCCTACCTGCCATTTCTGTTTTTTTCTTGCCATTTTTTAAAGTTTCTTTCTGTAATTCAATAAGGCATGGGAATTTTTCCACCTAAAAGGCGGCCCGGATGCCTTATTCAACATTGTCATAAATTATGTTTTATTTGTAGAAAATATATTATCTTCTATATGACAGTTTTGAAAAGAGCAGTTAGATATTAAATTATCTTGTATATGCGTTGATCTGAATACACAATTAATAAATGTACAATTAGTAAATTTTGTATTACAAACTATTGCCGTGATAAAAGAACAATTAATAAAATTACAATTAGTAAAGGAACTATAGCTTATGAAAGCACCACGAAATGAACAGAAAGAAAATTTGAGACTTTCAATTTTCCTATGGGATATTTCGTATCTGTGAAAATCAATATTATCTATATGGGTTAACTGTCTAGAAATTAAAGCATCTAACTCTTTTGTTTCGATTTTAATTAGAGACTTTGTAATATTTTTAAGTAATTCTTGAATGTCATTTGATATCATTTTTATTACCACCAATATATAGGGTCTGGTTGTATATCTTTCAAAGGTATTCTTGGACACCCGTTACGTTGGTTTCGCTCTTCAGTTTGCCCCAACCATAATAATCCCCAAACCAGATTGCCGTCCTTATTGGCAATCTCGCGTGGGATGTCGATTTGGTCGCAGTGGAAGTAGTGGGTTTGTTGGCAGTTTTCGCCGTCTTCGTTGATGTGGTTTTGATAGGCAAAACCACGTACGTGCGTACTGTACACACCCTACGTCAGGACTAAAGATTTTGTGTGGGCTACGGTTTGCTATGGCTTACTTGTGATTACCAGCTAGTAATAGGTCTATGCAAATTTGCCCAAAACTTTAATAATGATTGTTCAAAAAAACGAAATTCGGACAGATCCTTGTCCACAACTAGACCTAATTCTTTGAAAAGATATTTAGATTTCGTTCTCTCAATAACATCATATTGACTTAATAGCTCAGCAAACCCTTTTTTTGATGATATATCCATTTCATTATAGTATATTGAAAGCTCTACTTTCTTATCATTGAAAATTGTAACCTCAGTTAATTTTTCATTATCAAACCTTAGTATAAAATTGTTTATCTCTATAATATTTTTTACCTTCGGGATAACATTGTTTGATATGTTATATTTTCTTATAACATCTGATAGAGAACAATTTAATTCAAAATCACCTATGCTCTTATAAGGAATAAATATTAATTTATCATGATTTAAAGTTGGATTTCTAAGTTTACTTTTTTGAAAGTCTGAGTACTTTTTACCCTTATTATCATATAAATCTCTTATACTCTCATCGTAAATTAATATCTGCAGAAACAAATTATCCTTATAGTCAACATATAAAACTAAATTATATTTTGGAAAAATATAAAAATAATTTTCTTCATCAGAAACTTCTATTAGAGGATCCTCCTCTTCTAAAAATTTTTCAAGATTTGAAAAGTTAATAACTTTTCCATTTAAGCAAAATTCATCACAATTCCTCAAGGAGGATACCGTAATCAATTCTGAATCAGATTGTATTTTGTGTTTTCTATCAAACTCTAATGAATAATTAGGATTATTTAAAATAACATCATTAAAGTCAGCATTTTTTTGACCCAATACAATTCCATCCAAAGAATTATTTAATATTTTCAACATAATACATATCCTTTCCTGTATTTGTCTATGTCAATTAGCTTCTCAGCCATCAGGAAAAATGACCTCTAGATAGAATGCCATTGTTAATGGTAATGAGATTGTTAAAGAACAAATATTTCAGACGACCTCGAAAAAGAATTGAGGTCATCTGAAAGGCAGAAACAGCATGATTACCGCTCCCATGCTACGGCGGAATTGAAGGTTTCATGTAGGCTACGGCTTGCTTATAAGATTTATAAGAATAATATTATATATCAAGAAATGGCATTAATTGTTCTGGCTTTAAAGTTAGTAGTGCGATTGTTCTTCCTTTAGTATCGCAGAATTCAACCTCATATGCTTCATAAGGATTTGAATACACTTCTACAATAGCACCGATGTCTCCCTTTTGTAAATTAAAACCAGGAAGAGCTTGTTGCAATTTGACTACTTCTAAAAGTGAATATTTCACTATAAACTCCTTAATAATTAACTATAAAACATATGTAGTTGCCAATCGTGGAATTGATTGTCCGCTATCGATTATCCAACCAGTTCTAACTGTGGCGGTCTGTCCAATTGGACCAGTCATTGGAATATCAACAGTATAGCGTTGCCCATGTTCATCACATTTACCTGGAGTTGCTGGATTTTCACAAACACCTTGTTGATTTTTTTAATCAACTTATCTACATTTGATTGATTAAATCCTAATGCAGATTGAAAAACCTTTGCTTTTTCCACCTACAGGGTGTTCTGTATTTAAGGCATATCCCGTGATTTTTCTGGGGTCAATGATAGCCTTATCTGCATTAGGTAATTTCGAATTAGAGCAAAGACCTAATAGATCAAGCCAATCTTGAGTATTTGGTGCAAACGCATCCCCCCACCAGTCGAATCGGGTCCTGATTAACAAACCGCCCCGCATCCGGCTTATAATACCTGAAGAAGTTGTAATGCAGCCCCGTCTCAAGGTCGGCATACTGATTCTGCAGGCGAAAGGGGTGGTATCGCTATCCTTTACCTTGCTTTCCTCCGGGCTACGATTTGCTAATCAAATCTTGAAATATATAATTCAGTTTATATATTACATATATATCTTTAGGCATATAATATTTCAAACAATTATTCTTTTTCTAAGACCATACGATTAAAACAGTCATACAAATTTTCTCCGACTAAATACATATTTTGCATCTTTACTTCTTCAGGCATAGTTTTTCCAAAATCATCAAAATAATCATCTTCATCCCATTCGTTTTCATGGTACCAATAAAAAATTTGTCCTATTTTTTCCCCTTTTATACAAAGGCATATCCTATCTCCGCAGTTATTCTCAGCAATAGGTAAAAAATTCGTAGGAATCCTATTTTCCATTTTTTTTATAGCATTGCTCAATGAATAGCCAGTTTGATACGATTCTCCTTCCCCATAGAAACAACCAAATTCCCCTTTCTTTATTACAACATTTTCTATTGGTGAATCAGAGGGATAACAATAGCTTGGTAGTCCATTGTTATACATGGTTAATTTATAAAATACTTCATTTAGATATGTCTCTCCTCCAAAACACGTCAAATAATCTAAATAATCAGAAAATTCTTTTCTATCAACATCTAGAAATTTTGACATTATTTTTCGTGATACAGGATCGAAAGGCTTTGCTCCGACCCTTACAACTCCACCCATTTTCTCAACTAAACTCTTAATTTTCATTTTCATTACTCCTTCCAGTTATAATTTTGTCAAATAATCAGCATTTCTTCTTAGGTTGTTTATTACGCATAGTACATGTATGTATTCCACATATACGTTACATTAAAACTGAAAATTTCATGTAGACTAAGAATTGCTTAAATCAGGGAGGATAATAGGTTTGTAACTAAGTACTTTATCAGCTATTTCCTCGGAGCTCATGTTTGTCCAATATATATAATCTGATATATTTGGATCTGTGACCAAATTTTCTAATTTTTCAAAGAGTACAGCTTCATCCTCTTCTGAACCTTCAAAACTCCTCAACTGATCAATCAATTTGATTAAATATAATCTATCTAACATAATGCTATCCTCTTCCAAAATAGTATTTCGGTTCTAGTATCTCTTTATGAAATGCGGCTATTGGACACAGTACGACAAAGGTCGTCTGAAAGACAGAAACCGCATACGTGCAAACCGCACACCCCCTACGTCAGGACTGAAAGTTTTGTCCAGGCTACGTCTTGCTGTTAATCTGATTATTAAAGGCCGTCTGAAAGCCTTGCGTTGGATTCAATGCTTTATCTAGATGACGATTATCATGTTTTTTATTTAAGCATAGTTTAATTTAAAAACGACAAGCTTCCCCTCAGGATATTTACCTTCCCAACCACAAGGCCAAAACCCTTTAAAATAAGCATCTTCTATCATATTCCAAATAGGATGATTTTTCTTATATTTGTTGTTTAAATAACAATTAAATAAATCGGCATCTATATCACTAAATAAACTATCTTTTAATCCCTCCTCTAAGTGCAATGAATTCAATTTTTTTTCAATTGCAGGAATAGCATATTCATCCCAAAAATTGTCATCTTCATCTGTAGATAGCTTTAAAATTAGTGAGTTTGATTCACGTAAATCCGCCCAAACAGACTCTAAATCATACTGCTGATATGCATATCTTTGTGCTACTGAAATATCTTGAATAATTTTCCATTGGCTATTTTGATAATTACCTGATACTTCTAATAAATTATTTTTTATAAACCCTAATATTATATTCATAATGTTATTCCTTATTATGTTAAGTAATTAATTCAATCTTGTTTTGTTGTTGGTTTATATAAAGACATACTTCCTGACTTAAGTGCCTTATGAATTTTGGATTGTAATGATTGAATTTTTCTAGGCGTTGTAACAGTGGAGAATTATTGTTGGCGGCTTTCGCCGTCTTCGTTGGTCCAATTATGTACCTGTGCCAAAGGTTCGTAGCTGTCAGGATCGGTGTAGAGATAGGTGTAGCAGCCTTTGTAGGTGTACTCCTGAAGTAATCGTGTTCCGTCCCAGACGAAGTGGTTGCGTCTCGTTCGCACCCTACAAAGGAATTGTAGGTTTCATTGGCTACGGCTTGCTAGAAAATTACTTTTTCGCGGCACGAATTTTTTTCAACCCGTTCTCTAAAATAGTAACTTTCTCGGGAGGAGTTCCCTTATCCAAAGCATTCCACCAATTATTTACTGGTTTAACAAATAATTGGAATCCTTCATCAGTTACATTCGACTTTCTAATGATTATATCTTCTTTAATAGAACCGTCTTGATTAAAAGGATCAACATCTATGAGTAAATTATTTTTTTAAGGAAACTCATTAATGAAATTGTTGATTTCATTATACTTTCTCGGTATGCAGTATCTTTACTTCTATTTAATAATAACTGGTAATCAAATAATACAAAATCCATGATAATCTCCTAAGGTAATCGAATAATTTCGGATATTCCGTCAACATGAACTAAGCTTTTACCATCTCTGACATATACGCCACCTGCATCTCTACTCCTTTCTTCTTTTGCAAGTTGACTCCTTTTTGAAGCAGTCTTGCTAGTAATTTCTTGAGCATGTCCACCACCGTTTTTACCAGCTCCCTTTATAACAAAATCAAGCTTACGAGATTCACCCGTTAAGGGGTCATGGACAGGTACAGCATGTCGTACTGTGCATCGCGCCAGTCGGTGTCGGGCAATCCGTTTCGGGTATTTTCTTCTTTGGATGGCACCTTCCATGTAGTCAAAGCAGATAAAGCTCACTTATAGGGAAAGGTCGTCTGAAAACGCTGTACGGCGGTTTCAGACGACCTTTGGCATTTGTTGGGTCTTGACCTAGCCTACGCTTGCTGAATAAGGAACTCTTCAAACAGAGTTGGCAAAGAGGAATGAATATCATGTAAATCAATAATTATAATTGAAATTAAGTCATCAATATCTCCTCCTTCTTTTGCAATTTCTTCCTTTTCGTAATCATACATAGTATAGATAATAAGATTTAAAAAAAATCTAAAACCTTCTGAGCTTGAATCAAATAATTTCCATGCTTGGATACGTTTACTTATTAATGAATTTAATGATATAGAGCTGTTATAATAATTTTCACTTGCTAATAAAAAACTTAATGATATATCAGTATTTTTATTATTTAAAAATATTTTTTCTTTAATGTTAATCTGTGAATTATTTTCATAAAATTTTTTTAGGAAATCTCTTAGCTTATTAATTAAAAAATTTTCATTTTTTTGGTTTTTTTCTAAAAACTCGGAAATATTATTCATAATTTCATTTATATCATACATGACTATTTTTTACCTTTCATTCTTAAGAATTTTAATACCCATGCATAACTACTACACGATACTTTAAGTGTACCATCAGTAAGATCATAAGCTTCTTGTACGACAGGATGTATTTTTCCTCTTTTACCTTTTACTTTTGTGCTAAATCCTTCAGCAATACTTCCAGATATTGTTTTTATAATAGCCTTAACCCCTTTTTTTGATAGTCCTAATGGATCAATCTCTCCCAACGCATTCATCGCAAACTGATAAAAGTTTGTCCCTCCCATCAATCCAATCGGATCTTGGTTAATAAATCTTCCACATTCTGGCTCATAATACCTGAAGAAGTTGTAATGCAGCCCCGTTTCACGGTCACAATGCTGGTTTTGCAGGCGGAAGGGCTGAAGGTTATGTCCGGGCTACGGCTTGCTAAGTTGAAACTGAAGGTTTCATGTTAATTATTAAGTATTTTGAATAAAGAAAATACCTGCTTGACTTCCAGATAGAAGTTTTTTCTTAATATTTTGGTCATAATAAAAATAACCAATGCCATTCTGAAAAATATGTAACTTTTTATCTATATCTTCATCTAATAATTGCAAGCAAAAACTAAACTTAGGAGAAGGATATATTATATCTTGTTCAAAATAAGGATTGCCAAAAATTTTGGATACATCCAATCCCATCCCATTATCTTCAAAGAATAAATGTTCATCTTCATTGTATTTTGCATCAGCTTCTTTATCAACTTCATCAAGCCTTTCAAAAAATTTTCTTTCTAAAGAAATATTTCCTAAATCTTGCTTGTTGATAGCTTGTTCACTTTCATAAAGGACAGCACAACTAAAACCATCATTTAGTAAAATTAAATCATCCTGACAATTAACAGTATATTTAGATGAAATAGAGTCTTTTACTCCTCCCAGTACATGCTCCTCTATAGAAATAAAAACAGAGATATAATAATTTCTACGAGGGAATACATTGTCAGGTAAAAAGTCAGAATAAAGAGTAAATAGATGCGTTTGATAGGCATCAGAATTTGGAACTTTAGGCCATAATTCTAACGGAATATGTTCAGCTCCTCCTCCAATATAACCAATACTATGTGGCGTTTTAGAAGAAGTAAAAAGTAATTTTGACATTTAAGTTTCCTTTTTATTATAATTTATCAAATCCAATAATTTCATAATCATTTTGCTCCTTCCATTCCTTCAAAGTATAAAGAAAAGGTAAGGAGAACATTTCTAATATTTTTTCTTTTAAATTTTCTGACACCATAAATGCTTCCATATACTTATATTTGGAAGACAGCAAAATATCCTTATCCGAATTAGTATATGCCTCCAGCGAAAAACCTTTTTCATCTCTTCCTAAATCCGGGTAAACAATTTCATCCTCAATTTCCCAGCTAACTATTCTTACCAAATAATAGACTTCATTTGTCAATAGCTCGCCTTTTGTATTGACAATAATAACCTTACTCATACCAAAATCATGATCAAACCCATATTTTTTTATAAATTCCAAAAAACGCGCTGACATGATAAAGAAGTTGTAGCCATAAGGTAGAAAATCAAAAGTAACACCTCTTGCTTTCTTTAAGCAGACATAAACCTTTTCAGGCATTGGAGGAATTTCTTGCCCCTTTACGAACCAACTCCATGGAAAGTCAAAATCAGGATGCGTTTTTTTAGGGTTGAATTCCTCTGATATCCCTACTTCCCCTAAGGAAACCTTAGGCACTTTTCTTTTCGCTAACTCATCTAAACTTTGTGTGCTATATCCCCACACCATTAATTTCTTCATAATTTCCTCCTAATCTAATCGTTTGGGTGAGTTGGTAGATGAACATCCTCCAACAGATATGGACTTACTCAACCGTTTTTTCAAACTTTCTTGTAAATCTTGTACACGCTGTCGCGCTTGTGTCTGTAATCGCCCATGACGTGGTTGCGGTAGGCGAAACCGTGCAGTTTTTTACCGTCCCGTCCGTAAACGGCGGTAAAATCGCCGTAGCCGTCGTAGTCGTAGCGCACCAGTTCCTTACCATTGAAGGTGACGGAAGTGAGGCGGTGCGCCGCCGTCGAGAGAGGCGATTTAGTAGAGGTCGTCCTTACACAATTTAGATTCTAAATAGGGTTATCTTGTAGAAAGGTGTACCACATATCATCTATATCAGCACCATCAAATATATATTTATATCTACTTCCAAACATATATTCCTCAATAAATGAAGAGAAAGGAATACTTTTTCTACTATTAACATTAAATGTTACTTGATCATTGAGCCTATTTAAAAAAATTAGTTCATATAAAACTTGTCCTATTTCATAAGTATAATCTTGTAAATTTTTTGGTACTCTATATTGTCTATCCAATATCTCTTCTGTACTCCATAATTCTATATCTCCAAAAGAACCCCCATTACATAATAATAAAAATTGTTTATGTTCAGGTGCCAAAAATTGCTCTAGTTGTTCACTTATCCTATCCGCACCTTGAGGAATATTTCCGTATAAAGGAGCATCAGGCAAGTCAGACAAACAATTTCTATAATGTTTAATTATTTTAGATAAATTCATAACAATCTCCAATTATAAATGTGATTAATATCCTATAGAATACGGATTTTTATAGGAGTACCTACAGGTAAATTCCTTATTTGAGGCCAAATTTGTTGTGTGCCGATATGCCAGTTTGTAAAGGTATCAAGCATTTTTAAGTTAGATCGTGTATCAGGGCCTCCTAATCGTAATTCCCATACATGATCAGGTTGATTACACCGCCTCTTTGGTCGGCACTTTGAATCAGGTTGCCGACTTTGTCGTAGGCGTAGCAGCGGTTGAATACGGTACAACAAAGGTCGTCTAAAAGTTAGTTTCCAGACGACCTTGATGCTGACTAGTGATGAGGTTGTAAAGAGCAAACATTTCAGATGACCTCAAAGAAGGATTACAGTAAGTCTATTATAGGTAATTCAAGAATATCTTTCGTTGTTAACTCTCCAATTTTCTTTTCAGTAAAAGACAACTTCCTATTTTTCACTAATTTGTCATCATGGAACGCATATTCGTAGATTTTTCCATTTGTTTTATTATAGACATATCCATAATAATCATCCTGACCATCCTCATCTTCAACAAAATTCATAAAGAATACTTCATCGTCTTGCTTTAATCTCTCTATTACTGCACTGTATAAGTTTGGCACCTCATTTACTACAAAATCTGTACATTCTAAAACACTTTCCAGCAAAATTTCAGAAGTTAATTCCTGTGACTCCATCAACTCAACTCCTATCTTTCTAAACAGTCTACTTAGGCTTGCATCCATTTATCTATATTTCTTAATATCCTGTAAGGTAATTATACTATTTCTTAAATCATCTAAAAATAACAATTGAATTTCATATTCACGTTTTAAATTTTCGTCCTCTATTTTGCCATCTTCGGAGTATGGGAAATTCACTAAAGCATCTTTCCAGTTAATTACGTTTTCAGCACATGCAGCAAAGTAATAACTATCAGATGATTTTTGTTGTATACCTAGTAACATATTTCGAATCGAAGCTAATAATTCTATAGTTCCTTGTGTTTCTACCATATCATTTAATGGATCATCATCATTCCAATTTATATCTTCTATAGCTTTTTGAGAGATTCCAATATTTATTTGGGAGAAATCATACCAACCAGCTTTAATGATAGCATCACAGAGTTGGTAGTTCACATTTGAATTAGTTATTTTAGTCATATTTTCATTTATTTTTTTCTCAATGATCAGTGCATTACAGCACCAAGCTGCAAATTTACATTTCTTTTGTAGATCCATTTGATCTAAAATAGATTGTACTCTTTCAATATGCAATTCTATATTCATAATTTATTCTTTCATTATTCATATACACCGCGAGCATTGTCAACACTTGGTCATCGAAGTACTGGTTCTGTAATCTGAACGGTTGATGTACATTCCGATAGACGCGCTCATCCTTTTTCAGACGACCCCAGCCGGTATAGTTGCCGAACCACAGCAAATTACCATCTCTGTCTGTCATCTCGCGCGGGATACCGATTTGGTCGGTGTGGAAGTAGTGAGATTGTTGTCGGTTTTCTCCGTCTTCGTTGATGTGGTTTTGATAGGCGAAACCGCGTACGTACCGCACGTACCCTACGTCAGGAATGAAGGTTTTGTGTGGGCTACGGCTTGCTTGGGCTACTTTACAGTTGATAATTAAATTTAGAAAATTATGTCTAATACTCTATTTTTTAAAATAAATTCTTTTTTTAAATGTTCTAAAATATTATCTAACTCTTCCTTGCTTAAAATTTGGTTGGTCTTAGTAAATTTTGCTGTTTTCGCATATAGGGAAAAGTGAAACTCATTATTTGGAAAGAACATTTCTCCTTCAAATGAAATTTCATGTCCATTTAAAGAAACAATTAACATACCTCTTGAAATTTTTTCAATTACGAAATCATCCATAGTAATTACCTTTGAAATATAACAGTTGAAATCTTTGTTTTAGGAGCTATTATTACTATTTTTGTTATATTAGGATTGTTCTTCAAAGCGGGTAATTCTCTATTTTCCCATATATTTCCTGGTCGCAGATCTTTGCCAATAACGCCTGTTACAGTACCAGAAGCGCATGTTGCATACTCTGATGAAATATCTTCCCATGCTTTAATGCTTGCTTGGTTATTTTGATCCCACGTAGGCATGATAATTTTTCTAGCTTCAATTAACATTTCTAATGTTGTTCCTCCATTTAGAGGATCCTCCTCTTCTAAAAATTTTTCAAGATCTGAAAAGTTAATAACTTTTCCATTTAAGCAAAATTCATCACAATTCCTCAAGGAAGATACAGTAATCAATTCTGAATCAGATTCTATCTTGTGTTTTCTATCAAACTCTAATGAATAATTGGGATTGTTTAAAATAACATCATCAAAGTCAGCCTTTTTTTGACCCAATACAATTCCATCCAAAGAATTATTCAATATTTTCAACATAATATATATCCTTTCCTGTATTTGTCTATGTCAATTAGCTTCTCAGCCATCAGGAAAAACGACCTCTAGATAGAATGCCATTGCTAATGGTAATGAAACTGTTAAAGAATCGATAGCTCAGACGCCTTCAAAGAAGATTTAGATGTCGCTTAAAAAGTAGAAGCCGCGTGTATGTTACACACATACCCCATACCATAATTAAAAGTTTCATACAGGCTACATTTTGCTTTTTTTCATTCGAAAGAAAATTTTAACATTTTTGATAAGCGATTTATAAAATATAGAATTGCCAAATGTTCATCTTGGCAACAATATTCTTCGGTTCTCAATCCTCTTTCAGAATAGAATATATGCCATTTTTTATTTTCTTCAACAATACATAATGATTCATCATTTACTTCATTGATTGAGTAACTATCTTCTGGTACTCCTTTACTTTTAAGATATGAATTCAATTCATTAATTTTTAACATTTTCCTATTTTCACCTCTTCCAAATGCCCAGATTCTATATGATTTAACGGATTTTGGTAATTCATACTGTGTCCCTAATCCACTCTCTTCAAGCAACGGCATAATTTTACTTGCAGCTACATTATCAATTGGTTTCAGTACCCTATATATGGTATAAGGCTTTCGATTAGAACCAGGAGGTAACGCTCTCATAGGGTATGGTGTTCCTACTGAAGATATAGATTGTCTCCGCCTGAAAGCCCAATCGGGTCCTAATTCACAAACCGCCCGGCCTCAGGCTCGTAATAGCGCATCAGGTTGTAATGCAGTCCGGTCTCACGGTCGGTATATTGGTTTTGCAGGCGGAAGGGCTAGTATGCGCTATCCGTTACCTTGGTTTCCTCTTTCAGACGACTCCATGCGGTGTATTAGCCGTACCATAATAGATTGCCGTCCTTATCGGACATCTCACGCGGGATGCCGATTTGGTAGCAGTGGAAGTAATGGGTTTGTTGGCAGCTTTCGCCGTCTTCGTTGATGTGGTTTTGATAGGCGAAACCGCGTGCGTGCGTACTGCACATACCCTACGTAAGAACTGGAGGTTTTGTGTAGGCTACGGCTTGCTTTTTACACTTTTAAATTCCGGTGGTGAATTTTTTGAAACTCATCCGAAATAAAATCTCCAAATTCTGCAAATGATTCAATAGGTAAATTAAAAATTTCTGGTTTATAACGAATAAGCAGACTTAGGATATGATAATGACTTCTTGGTGTTTCACGTAATTCAATTCTCTCGAGTATTCTTTGTTTACCTTCCTCTTCATCTATTTTTTGTGCAATGGAAAAATCTGCATTGTGAGCCACTTCTAAAGCAGGATTAATGGAAGTAATTTCACTAGGGATTGGATCTTGGTAATCGGGATCTTGAGCAATTATCCGCCAGTCTGACTCTAGCTTTGATTCAAATAAGGTATGACAGTCTAAAACGGTTTTGAATAGAATTGGGTAATTTCCAGCATTTTTATAATCGAATAGCTCAACTGGACTTGAAGTAAACAAATCAAAAATCCCTACAGTGGCACCAAGCTTATTTTTAGCGATTATTCTACCATAACCGAATAATTTATCAGCTATTTTAAAGCAAAATAAATCACCATTCTTAAGATATCTATATAAAGTTTTGTTTTTTTCCCAATTAAATATTTTCATAATACTTTTCCTTTTCTATAGCATAGAATGTTAAATTATTGGAAGATTTTTACAACCATTTTTGAGAATATGGTCTCTTCCAGTAACCATTGCTTTCTATCTTTTGGCATCACGGGTCTTATTCTCAACAAACGAATGACATTTATTTCCTCTGGTTTTAGTTTTTTTAGGATTAAAATTACTTTTCTGACCTTTTTTAAGTTTTTTTCCTGTCAGTGTTCCTTGTTGTCGAATACAACCCTCCTCATATCCACGAGCAGTTTCGTAATCCAAATCGCTATATAATTCCACTAATTCTTCTACCCCAACTAATCTTCCTGATTTCCTGTGCTGTTTTGCACGCGTCTTTATATTATCCGTAATACCGATATAAAAAGATTTACTATCCCCTGGCCTATACAATCCATAAACAGAATATTTTTTTAATCCCAATGGATCTAACCAAATTTGAGCATTGCTAGTAAATTGATAAAAATTAGCTCCACCATCTAACCCAATCGGATTCTGATTCACAAACCGCCCGGCCTCTGGCTCGTAATACCGCATCAGGTTGTAATGCAGTCCGGTTTCTTCATCGAAGTATTGGTTTTGCAGGCTACGGCTTGCTTACTATCAAGAAAAGTTAATTATTCCACAGTTTCAGCAGCTTCTTTTAACCAAAATTGGATTGATTCGATAGGATTTAATTTTTTCGCACGAATAGTATTTGTATAATCGGGTGGTAATACTTCAACATTAATCATTATTTCTGAACGAGCTTGATTTAAGGAGAATATTCCCTTCATATCACACCGATGAAGTGCTTCCTCCATCACATTAATCCGGAAATTGAATTCTTTTTCATATTCCACTTTTGTTTTTAATGAGTGAATATCAATACGAGCTAAGAAAGCTTGCTTTACTTGATGGAAATATTGTGAACCAAACTCTAAGTAAGGACTATCTATCGAAGACCATTTAAAATCTGCAATATCGTAAGCATCCCAATTTTGAGCAATGCTTTGTTTTTTTAATGCTTCATATGACCAAGCACTCACAAAAGGAGCCAGTGCCTCACCTGTGGTACTTAACACAAAGAAGTAAAAAGTTTCATTTGTCGAATTGAACAAATCTATAGCCGCCTGACTTGTTGCCTCTTCGATTGTAGCAACTAACTTTTCAAATATATCATCAGAATAATTCATCCTGCTACCTCCTTAAGTATTACATTTTTTAATCTATCTCGTACCTTTTCATGAAATTTTCTATTATGCATTTCACTATGAGGGCGAGGATGACCAACAACGATCCTACACATTAGGCGCAAACTGATACAGATTTTCTCCGCCCGAAAGCCCAATCGGGTCCTGATTCACAAACCGCCTAGCCTCAGATTCGTAATACCGCATCAGGTTGTAATGCAGCCCGGTTTCTTCATCATAATACTGGTTTTGCAGTCTAAACGGTTGATGCACATTCTTGTAAACCCGCTCGTACTTTTTCAGACGATCCAAGGCGGTGTATTCTCCGTACCACAGAAGATTGCCATGGATGTCGGTCATCTCTTTCGGTATGCCGATTTGATCGTTGTGGAAGTAGTGAGATTGTTGTCGGTTTTCTCCGTCTTCGTTGATGTGGTTTTGATAGGCGAAACCGCGTACGTACCGTACGTACCCTATGTCAAGACTGAAGGTTTTGTGCGGGCTACGGCTTGCTATAACTTACTTACAGGATATTTCATGTTAGAGGTAGAAATTCCATCTTCAAATTATTACTCACAACTAATTCTTTAAATTTATCAGAAAAAGCCCAAATTAAATCATCATTTATATCTTTTGCACAAAACTCGAAGCCAGATATATTTTCAAAGAATATAGGTGGATAATCGATAAATTTCTCTCCATCTATTTCATAAAAATTTGATTTTTCCATATTTACCAATTCAGCAGTTAATTTAATTTTTCCAAGGAAAAATTTAAATTCATCATTCTTGATTCTAAGTTTAGCCGGAAAAAAATCTAATTCATTTTTTAATTTATCAGCCAATTTATTAATGAAAGTTTCAGAGAACAATAACATCTTAGGAATTGTTTGAATAAAATCTGTATTAGAAATATTTTTGGAGGTATATCCACTCTGAGCTATAAAAACTGCTTCATCTGTGTAATTACCTTTATTGTAATTAATAAATTCTACAATTTTTCTATCATCCTGTTTTAAGTCCACATACGCTTCTTCATTATCAACAGCAGAGTATATTTGATAAAGAGTCATCATTTTTTCCTTTCTTACTATTACTTTTAGAAATTGGTGCAGTACAAGTATATTTTTAAAATGTTTATTTAAAGAACGAACGTTTCAGACGGCCTTGATGCTGATCAATAATCGGATTATTAAAGAACCAATATTTCAGACAGTCTCAAAGAACGGATTAAGACTGTCTGAAAAACAGAAACCGCGTGCATAGCGCATACACCCTACGTCAGGATTGAAGATTTTGTGCGGGCTACGGCTTGCTAATAATTAAACATTCCTTTTTTTACTAATAGAAAGTCTTCTAAAGAAGATGATATTTTTTCTAAGGAGTCTTCACTCATTACTCCCATGCCGGCAGCAAAAATATTTTGATTTTTATTATCCATCAGAATGGCAACCCCTCCACCATTATCTCCAATCATAAGAAAATTCGGCAAATATTCTTTTACTTCATAGTCAATATTCCTTTGTTGGATATCCTCGGCTTCCAAAAGGGTTATCTCATCTCCAAATAATCCGTTGCTTAGTTCTAAAAATTGAAGATATGAAGGATATAAAATATGCCACTCTGAAGGTAACATTTTTATAGCTTGGCTAGTAGCAGGATTATTTAAAGTATATAAGGCTTCTAATTCATGTCTATTCATTTTAAAGTGCTCCTAGTTCTCTGAAATACGTGTAACTTTGACTTAGTGCTCGTTTAATAACCTTTTATATTTCGATATCTGCCGTACGGGTGGATATCCTGACTAATATTTCACTATCACTAGCGATATTTTTTTCTTGGGTCTTTAAAAGTTCCTATAAACTTCAAATCATTGTAAAGTTTACCTGGATTTTCCTCATAAAATGTTGCATTAGAATAGTAATATAAAGAATTACCTTCATTTATTCCTTTCTCTTTTGCTACTTTCACAATATCTTTTATAACTTTATTGGAGTGTGCCCCAACTTCTTCTGCTAACACTTCAACTGGCACAATTTCTCCATTATCTGTCTGGAATGCCACAAAATAATCGGAATCAATAAATGAAACTCCAAAATCTGCAAAAGCTGGACAATGAGAATCTGAGTCCTCCATTCCATCTGTATATCCATTAAACTCATCAGGTGTTTTAAAAGATGTCCCCATCCACACAGAAATCATATCTTTAGTTGTTGAATCAATCATATAAGATCCTCTCTTTGTTCATAAATAATAATAATTATATTTTAACATAATAGGGTATTAATCTATATTCCTCAACATCCCCCAACAGATTTTTTACCACCACGAGTAAACTTTTCAGCAAAATTCTTAATCCTCATGATGGCACCACGTTTAGTTTATGCTCCTTCCAATTTATCCGCCATTGAAACGGGGAACCATTCATGGAATCCTCCACCATTTCTCAAAGCATTTGGTATTGCATTCTTAGTATTTGGATCTGCCATAACTTTGCGAATATCTGAAACATTTGCACTATCAAACCAAGAATCAAAGCTACCTTTCCCCCATGGAGCTTTGGGAAGTCCCAGTGCATCGCCCCATATCTGGCTATTGAAAGCAAATAAGTATAGGTTATCTCCACCATCCAACCCAATCGGATCCTAATTAACAAACCGACCTGCATCAGGCTCATAATACATGAAGAGGTTGTAATGCAGCCCCGTCTCACAGTCGGCATACTGGTCCAGTTGCATACCTGTGCCAAGGGGTCGTAGCTGTCGTATTCGTAGCGAGACACCAGTCCGTCGGGCTGGCTGTGTTCGACCATGATGTGGTTTCGGTAGGCGAAACCGCACAGTTTTTTGCCGTCGCGTCCGTAAACGGTAGTGAAAAGTTGAATTGTTAAAGAACGAGAAAGGCCGTCTGAAAAGGTTTAGGATAGTGTTTTCAGACGGCATGGTGTTATTTTGTTAGATTTGCTAAATGATAAATATTTTTAAAATTAGTTATTCAAAATTTTTAAATTTCCTCTAGTTTTTCTTTCATCAAGTTTTCTAGCCAGTCTTCAAATTTTTCAAATTCAGTATCCTCTTCCCACTCTTCAGGAGGAATATCGGGGAAAAAAATACCAAAATTTTCATTTTCTTTTGTAAGAAGGAAACCAGCTTGCTCGCCAGTTCTTGGAATAGAAATTGTAATTAAGATATTAGGGAATAAATTACAATCAGTTCCTTCAAAAACTTGTTGTGACCAATCATAAAGTTCGTTAGGAGCTAAAAAATCGAATCCAGGTAGTAACCCATCTTGAAACAAAGTACAAGATCCTACTGTTAAAAGAAATTCTCTATATATATTAGGAAATTTGACTTTATATTTTTTCTCAAAATCATTTATCTCATTTAAAGAAACATCATATCTTTTTTTGAAAATAAAATTTGACTTTCCATAATTAATTAAGTTTCCATTACTAGATTTGATTAAATCTTGTATATCCACAAGAATTTTTTTGAAATTATCCATAAATTAATATCCTTCATTCAATTTTTATATCTATTATCTAGGAATAATCTGGTTAATTAAAACTGAAGATTTTGTGCGGGCTACAGCTTGCTGGTTTTTAACTATATTTCAACAATTTTTCTTCATGTAATGCTTGAATTTGTTTCAAAATAATCTCGTTCATTTGTTTTTCTAATAAATCATTAGTAGAATTGCAGATGATTTTAACAACAGAAGCTGCAGATAATAGTCCTAACCTCATAAAGTATTCAAGTTCAAGGTCATCATCTTCAATTGATTCCTTCACATTTTCCATTCCTTCTTCAACAAAATATAGTGATAGGTGTCGTGCAAAATAATTATCTAATCCTTCTTGAGCACCTTTTTGGCTTTTATACTCGGTTACAGACTTTAGTAATTCAAAAGATTGCTTTTTCTGATCACTAGAAATAATAGGAGACTCATTCAAAAGACCAAGTATATATTCTACATCTCCCCATATTTCAAAATCCTCTTCAAATTTCATTTGCAAAATAGCAGGAATAATGATTTTGAAAGGTTCATATATCTTATTGACAAATAAACTACTAATTAAGTCGGTAAGCGCTTCTCTACTCTTAGAATTATTAAAAGAAAATTTCTTTTGAAGAATAGCAATCTTCTTTTTCTGATTTTTTGTAACACAAAATTCAGCAATTTTATTAAAGTCTATATTCATAGTTTTAAGTCCTCCATATATTGGTTAGATTATCTTGAACTATACTTGAACACCATCAGACAAATGCGATAATGCTGCTTTTATAGATTTAGGTGCTGCTTACTCTAAATATTTCATTAGGTAATTTGAACAAAGACATTACCTTCTGAACAATTTTCATTACAGAAAAAATAATAAAACTCATCTCCAAAATCTTGCTGGAACATATTATCTATCTCTCCTGCATATATTTGAAATTGAAATGACATATTTGATTTCTGAATAGGATCTTGTAGCCAGTATGGTACCTCATCATGAGACTCACTGATTAAAAGTTTTTTACTAGGTTCGATACAGCTTATTTTTTTTACTTTTGAATAACGATTATCACTTAAAATTACACAAGAACTTTTATTTGGCTCTGGATTTTTATCGCTCAAATCATATATATGTTGGTCATCTTCATGATCGTAAGTGATAAAAATATTACAATACAAGTTAATATCTAGTTTTTTATTTAATAAATTTGCAGGAAGACCTATAAAGAACAGCATAGGGTTTCCATTATAATCTACAGGCCAACTAACTTCTTTCTCTAAAAGAGCTGGGCCAAACATTCGAAAATCAAATTTATCTGCAAATTCATCTATGATTTTTAATTCACCTAACATTTTAGTAGCTCCTAAAATTTAATACCCTAAAGATTTTAAATATCGCTGAGCCTGTTTTCTCATTTTTATGGATAGAATTTGAATTATCCCGACCTTGATGGCGTTCATGAGACGCAGCGATGCTAGGGTTTTCACTTAATCGTTTACTTGCGGAGTCTCCCCCATCAATTCTAACATCTTATTTCTAATAAATTCATGTGCTTGATTACCTCTTCCTTTCAATTTGCCATATGTACCTAAAGTACCTTCCGCAGCAAGACCAAGGGGATCAATCCACTCTTTCACCCTACTCAAATCATTCCAAATGGTAAGCTCTCCAACCTTATTGGGGAAAGAACATATTAAACAACTCACTATTAAAATAATTCTTTTCTACCTCAAAACGAGAATAATCTAATTTTAAAGCTTCCAGATTATCAATAACTATTTGCAACATTTTGTTTCTTAAATCCCTATATTTAAAACCATGATTGATGCTATCTCTATACATTTATACTTTGTTAATACACATCCCATTTTCACCACAGTAGATTTAAGTCCTTCATAGGATATCCACCGCCACTTGAGTTTCCACCTCTATCTTTTTTACTACTGTGAATTCGTACTAAATTAGGAAACTCTATAATTTTCCCATCCTGTCCTTTCATTCCACACGTTTAGACATTTGTAGCATTTGGCATTTGAGAAGTAGGTTTTCTTTTTGCAACTAATCTACCCTCAAGAGAATTCATATCAACCATCCTTTCCCAACCTTCTTGAGTCTTCACAATAGAAGAAGGAAGATTAAAAGGAAGTAGTGGGCTTGTTGGACGCCTTCTCCGTCTTCGGTTATCCGATCGCGAACCTGTGCTAAAGGATCGTAGGAATCCAGATTGGTGTAGATATAGATATATCTGCCGTCCAGTTGGATTTCTTGCAGTAAATGGCTGCCGTCCGAAACGAATCCAGCTTTCTCTTCGAGGCTGTCTGAGAAGCAGAAGTCGCGTGCGTGCGTTCCATTCGCACTCTACATCGGAATTGTAGATTTCATTGGCTACAGATTGCTCATTTATAGAGACTGTATTACTTCTATATATCTGTTTGTTTTTTTATCCAAAAAAATGTACAAATAAGTAGTATCATGCTTCAACTTCGATATATCTAACTGCCCTAGAAACATTGCGGGAATATTATCAACGATAGGCCAATCAGGCTCCTGTAACCATTTAGGATGTTTATCCATGCAAATGAAATGTTCCTTAACGATCTTTTTAAAAGTGGTCACCGTCTTAGGTTTGTACTTGTCATACAAGGAATTTAAATAACCCATATCAGCTGGTATCCAGTTAGGAATAGCCTCCAAAATCAAATCAAAATTTTTTTCTGTCGTTGAATTCGAAGAGTACGGGATATGCTTGTAATCTAAAATTTCCCTGAAAATATCCATCAAATTTAACTTTGCATCAAGAGATGTCAAATCCTGACTAATTAAATATTCATAAGTGGAATTACTATTCATATAAGGTTTAGCTTTAGTATTTTCCAACAGAGAAATTAATTCTTGATTGGAATACAACGCCATTTCCAATTCTTCAGTTGATAATTTTTCTTCCACAAAATTCTTTAAAATTTCTATTGCTTTCATGGTTAATCTCCTAGATTTCTATAAGGGGCAAGCATTGCATATTGTTCTCTAGTTACTTCTCTCAAATTAAAAGGACTATGCCTATCCTTCTGCCCAAGGCGTCGTAGGTGTAGGACCAAGTTTCTTTTGTGCCGTTTTTTTGAAGATTTTGGCTTTAACCAGTTGGTCATGCAGATCGTAGAAATAGTTCTGCACTTCGCCGTCAGTATGGGTTTTCAGACGACCTCGAAAAAGGATTGAGGTCGTCTGAAAATAGAAATCGCGTACACAACCTACGTTGGGATTGGAGGTTTTGTACGGACTGCGGCTTGCTTATTAATTATTCCTTAATATTATTGGTAAAGAAATCAAATGACGAAGCAATTGTCGTTATAAATCCATCAGGATATAAAACACAAAGAGAGTTATCCTCTGGATTAAAACATAAAAATCCTGAATCTTGTAGACCTATTGCAAACATATTTTTAACTATCTTTTCATTAAAATAATCTGGTTCTTTAAAGTCTATAATTATTTCATTAATAATATTTAATGGAATTTGATAATTTGGGCCATCTGAAAATGTATCTTCAAAAAGAGTTTCTTTACTCCATAAGTCATAAAACAATGCTTCATCAAAATTTATATTATCCACTGAATTATATAATATTTGAGAAAGCCCATTTTTATATTTATCAAGGAATTCTAAATAAGATGTTGGGAGTTTATATTGTTTAAAGATTTCTTTCATAATATAGTCCTTTAGTAAAAAATAATAGAAATTATCCACATTCTTCTTCTGCATATTTCTCTTGTTATTTTAAATAGCTTTCTGCACGTTTCTTCCAGTGTTCTTTGCCTTCTACCTGATGTAACTGTATACTTTTCCCATCAGTACCTTTAGCAGCAGCTTCATCTTTATACATCTTGCATATGTCTGATTTTGCCCAATCAATAATTCTATCGTCTTGATAAACGGATCTACCATATACTGGGCTAATTGTTTTATCTTTATTTTTTAGCATGTTGCGAAGCTATCGGCTTCTTAGACCTAATTCGTCCAACCAATTTAGGGGATTCGGTGCAAAAAAATAAAGATTATCCCCGCCCAAAAGCTTGATCGGATCCTGGTTCACAAACCGCCCCACATCAGGCTCATAGTACCTAAAGAAGTTATAATACAGCCCCGGCTCATGGTCAGCATATTGGTTCTACAAGCGGAAGGGCTGGTATGCACTATCCGTTACTCGGGTTTCCTCTTTCAGACGACTTCTATGTTAACTACTAATGAGATTGTTAAAGAATAAATGTTTCAGACGACCTCAAAGAAGGTATTAAGGTCATCTGAAAAACAGAAACCGCATGCGTACCGCACGCACTCCATGTCAGGACTGAAGATTTTCTCCGGGCTACGGCTTGCGCGTTCCCTATCTGTGAGTTTTGAGAACTATATAGGCTACGGCTTGTTGCTAATGAAAGAAGTATTATTGATGAATTAAGAATGTTGCCAAAATCCAGCTACTACATCAATATTATCTTTATTCTCTTTGTAATATATATACAATGCCCCATAATTAAAAGGGTAATTACCATTAAGAAGATTATCTGGGTAATAATCTTCATCTATACTCATCAAGTACAAATATCCGTTTTCTTCTAAATTTTTATAATAATATTCTTCTTCTTGAATCAGTTGCAATTCTCCTCCTACTGTTACTAAACCAGATAAATCATCACTATTTGCTTTCCTATACGGTTCAAAATAAATTCTATTTAAGTCCATATTTGTAAATGAAGTAATTTCACTTTCCTCAGATTTTGGATGAGTAAAAACTTTTATTGCACAATTAGGATAAATATTATTATCAAGCATAATATCATGATTTTTAGGCAAGAAAATAGATAAGACAAAATTAGTTTTTAATGGATGTTCAAAACATCCATAAAACATCATTTCTGAAATACAATCTTGTTTATCATCAAAATATTTAGGAATATTTCCTCCTATTCGATTAAGGCTAGTTTCCTTAATCTCGTTCAAAATAACTTTTTCTTGAATAGCTTTAATCATTTTTATTTCCCATCCTCTTCTTAACAAGCCTATATAGATTCCATATCTAGTTAAATTTGTATTTAACTCAATGTTATCCATTGCCGATTGTACTTTCAATTTTTTAGGATCAAATAAATTAGCATTTTGTAATAACTCATGCGCTGATAATTTATCATTCTTATGTCGAGGATCTTTATAACCCGCAATACCAAACTCTGGCAACAACCCCAGCCGGTGTATTCGCCGTACCATAAGAGATTACCATGGATATCGTTCATCTCTCTTGAGATGCCGAACAGGTCGTAGCCGTAGCGGCGGTTAAGTACGGTACAAAAAAGATCGTCTGAAAATATCGAATCTTACTTTTTGGTTTTTTTCTTAGGATTTATTTCTTCTTTACGTTGCTTATAAAATTGCCAATATTTTTTGTCTTCCATAGAGAAAGGTGTGTAACGTAGCTCATTATAAGTTAGGTCAAAATATTTATAGGCATTTTCCATATCACCTAGTTCGTAATAGATAATACCTGCCCATAGAAATGTACTGCCATCA